>DATMBT010000258.1:0-24735 GCA_035559475.1 Gemmatimonadaceae bacterium | reverse complement strand
GCGATCGAGGTGCCGAGGAGGTATTTGCGATTGTAGATGGCCCCGGCGCGCAGCGTCGGGTACACGAACGACTCGACAAACTCCTGCCGGAGATCCTCGACCGTGCACGACACCGCGCCCGAGCGAATCGCTTTCTCCACGATGCCCTCGAGCTCACTTTCGCCTTGCCCGATGTCGGCGGCGACGCAAATGACTTCGGCGTCATAATGCTCCCGGAGCCAGGGAACGATGATGGAAGTGTCGAGGCCCCCTGAATACGCGAGGACTATGCGCTGCATTGACGAACTCCGTTCATAGTCAAAAGTTGGCGAAACTACGCTGACTGCATAATTAACCGAGCCGACGGGCTCGAATCAACGCCGCCCGCGTGACTCCTCAACGCTGTGACCCGTGCGCGCCACGCGTTCGAACCGTCGCTCCAGGCGATCTCGTGCGACGTTGGAGCGGCAGATGACGAGGATCGTGTTTTCGCCCGCGATGGTGCCCAGCACGTCAGGGTATCCCTGCGCGTCGATGGCCTCGGCGATCGGCTGCGCACCGCCGGGAATGGTCTTCAGCACGAGCAGTTCTCCCACGCCATCGCTCGACTCGTAGAATTGCGGGAGCACGTCCTCGAGCGCGGTGCGGTGGTCTTCCGCCATTGCATCGGGCGAGGCATAGCGCGCGCCGTGCTGCGTGGGGATGCGCGCCAGGCGGAGTTCGCGCAGGTCACGCGACAGGGTGGATTGGGTGACGGCGAAGCCCCGGTCGTCGAGCAACTGGCGCAGCTCTTCCTGGCTCGCGACGGGTTGGGCCGCCACGAGTTCGAGAATGACCTGGTGCCGGCGTTTCTTGTTCACGCGGTGATGCTCTCCTCTCTGGCAGGGCGACCCGACGATAGCACGACAGCTTGGAGGCGGTAAGCGGCGCCTGACGATCGTGCGGCTGGCGTGCGCGCAGAAGGTTGACACGCACGTTGTGCAATAATATGCATTATTCGTGCATAGAATTCCTGTGGGAGTCCTCGGCGCCAGCGGTTACGCCGGGCGCGAACTTTGTGCGCTCGTCGCCAACCACCCGTCCTTCGAACTCACCTTCGCCACGGCCAATGCGCAGCGTGGCGAGCGACTCGCGTTGCCGTCGGGTGGAGAGGTGACCTTCGTAGCGACCGAAGACGCACCGCTGGCGAAGGCGGAGATGGTTTTCAGTTCGCTGCCGCACGGCGCGTCCGCGGAGTGGGTTGCCCGCGCGCGAAGCGCTGGGCCGCGTGTGGTCGATCTGTCGTCGGACCTGAGGCCCGGGCACTCCGATCAGCTGGTTCCTTACGGGCTCACCGAGTTGAACCGGGCCCAACTCCGCGATGCGCCGCTGATCGCAAACCCCGGCTGTTATCCAACCGCCATCCTCCTGGCGCTGGCGCCCCTTGTTCGGCAGGGGCTCGTGCGCCCGGGCGCCACCGTGGTCGCCGACGCGGCCAGCGGCGTGACGGGCGCCGGCAACTCGCCGCGCGCCGACATGTTGTTCGGCGAGGTGACGGAGAATTTTCGCGCCTATGCCGTCGGCAATGAGCACCGGCACCTGCCAGAGATGCGAGCAACGCTCTCGCGCCTGAATGGCGACATCGACCTGCTGTTTACGCCGCACCTGCTCCCGGTAGCGCGAGGCATCCTGGCGACGCTCACCGTGCCAGTGACATCGATTCCCGATGACCTGCTGGCGCCATGGCGCGCTGATTACGGCAACGAGCCCTTCATCGAGCTCGCGTCGGACCCGCCGTCGCTGAAGGACGTCGTTCGCAGGAACGTCGTGCGCATCGCGGCGCGCCGCGTGAGTGGCTTGCGCCAGCCAACGCTCCTGGTCTTCGCAGCTATCGACAATCTCGTGAAGGGCGCCGCGGGGCAGGCGATCCAGAACGCCAACGTTTCCCTCGGCCTCGCCGAGACGATGGGACTGCCCGCGTGAAGCGCGTCGTGAAGATCGGTGGACGGGCGCAGGCAGACCCGGAACTGGCGAACGTACTCGCGCGCGCCGTGCTCGCCGGCGACGAACTGGTCGTGGTGCACGGTGGCGGCGATGAAGTGACCGCGCTCCAGCGGCGGTTGGGTTCAGAGCCCACGTTCATCGGTGGCCGGCGGGTCACGACCGAAGAGGACATGGAAGTGGTTCGCATGGTCCTCTCGGGAGCCGTCAACAAACGACTCGTCAGGCAGCTGCTGGACGCCGGAGTCGCGGCGATCGGCATCTCCGGCGAAGACGGCGGAATGCTGCCCGCACTGCTGCTCGACGGTGGTGCACTTGGCGCCGTCGGCGAGCCGCTGGTCGCTGATGCCCGGCCGGTTGAAGCACTCCTCAAGGCTGGTTTCGTGCCCGTGGTTTCGCCCCTTGGCCGCCACGCGGAGACCGGCCAGGGCCTCAACGTAAACGGCGACGACGCGGCGGCCGCGATCGCCGGAGCGCTCAAGGCTGACGAACTGCTGCTCGTGGCCGACGTGCCGGGTGTGCTCGACCCGTCAGGTACAATCCTTCGTTCTGTTTCGATAGACGCCATCGATGAACTGATCGCATCCGGCGTCGCGAAAGGCGGCATGTCCGCCAAGCTGCAGGCAGCGCGACACGCGCTCGCTGCCGGTGTATCCGCTGTCCGCATCAGTGACATCAACGCCCTGCTGGACCCGGCTGCCGGGACTCGACTCACCAACGCCCACTCCCCCGCCTGACCATGGCCACTCTCATGGCAACACCTTCCGCCGTCACGCCCATCGCGCCTCCTGCCGCTCCCTCGCCGTTGCTGCCGGTGTACAAGCGCGCCCCGATCGACCTGGTGCGTGGCGAAGGGATCCGGCTGTACGACGTCGACGGGCGCGAATACGTCGACTTCACGAGTGGCATCGCGGTCAACGCGTTAGGCTACGGTGATGCGGGGCTGCGCGAGGCCATGCACGCCGCGGCGGATGGCCTCATCCACGTGTCGAACCTGTTCCGCACGTCGCCGGGCGAACAGCTCGCGCAGCGACTCGTCGATCTCTCGTTTGCCGACCGCGTGTTCTTCTGCAATTCCGGCGTCGAGGCGAACGAAGGCGCATTCAAGTTCGCCCGTCGATGGGCCCGGACGGTGGGCTCGCTGGCGAAGCACGAGATTGTCGGGGTTCGTGGCGCGTTTCACGGTCGGCTCTTCGCCAGCCTGGCCGCCACGGATCGGCCGGCGTACCGCGCACCCTTCCGGCCACTCGCCGGCGGCGTCTCGATCGCGGAACGCGACATCGAAACGCTGGGTGGACTCCTTTCTGCGGAGACCGTTGCCGCGCTGATCATCGAACCCATTCAAGGCGAAGGTGGCGTCAGGGTGCTCGATGCCGGCTACCTGCGCGAGCTTCGCGCCCTTACGCGCGAACGCCGGATCGCGCTCATCTTCGACGAAATCCAGTGTGGCCTCGGCCGCACCGGCCACCTGTTCGCCTACCAGCGGGTGAACGTGGAGCCCGACCTGATGACGTTGGCCAAGCCCATCGCCGGTGGTTTGCCAATGGGTGCAATCCTGATGACGGAAGAAATTGCCGCCGCGATCCAGCCTGGTGACCACGGAACAACATTTGGCGGTGGACCATTCGTGGCATCCGTCGCGCGCCACGTCCTGGATCGCGTTTCGGACCCTGCGCTGCTGAATTCAGTACGCACCAACGGTGAGTGGCTCGGCGAGTCTCTGAAGGAGATGGCCGGCCGCACGGGGAGAATTCGCGATGTGAGGGGCGCCGGCTACATCTGGGGCATCGATGCGCACGAACCGGCGTCCGAAGTGATCCCGCGCGCTCGCGAGCAGGGACTCCTGCTCGTCGGCGCCGGCGACCACACGCTGCGCATCCTCCCGCCGCTGGTGGCGACTCGCGCCGACCTCGAGGACGGCCTGCACCGCCTGGAGCGCGCGTTAGGCTGATGGGCGACCAGGGCCTGATGTGATGGCCGGGCGGCGAACTGCACGTCCGGCCATTACTGTCCCCAACCATGACCGAGCCTCGATTCAAGTCACTCGAGTTCACGCGCTACGGTGGCGACGAAATCGTCACTCGCGCGAAGCGGTTCCATGCGGTGATGGACAGGCGGCGCACGACGCGTCATTTCTCGAACGATCCGGTGCCGCGGGAAGCGATCGAACTGGCGATTCGAACCGCCGGGACGGCACCGAGTGGTGCCCACCAGCAGCCATGGACGTTTGTTGCCGTCTCTGATGTGGCGCTGAAGCAGCGCATCCGGGACGCAGCCGAGCGTGAGGAGTACGAGAACTACCACGGCCGGATGCCGGCGGAGTGGCTGCAAGCGCTCGCGCCGCTGGGCACCGATGAACACAAGGCGCACCTTACCGACGCACCGTGGCTGGTTGTGGTCTTCCGTCACTCGTACGGAAAAAACGCTGACGGCACCAGGCGGCCGTATTACTACACCCAGGAAAGCGTCGGCATTGCCACCGGGTTTTTCATTGCGGCGGTGCACATGATGGGCCTCGTAACCCTGACCCATACACCCAACCCGATGGGATTCCTGTCCGAGCTCCTGGAAAGGCCTGCCAACGAGAAGGCGTACCTGATACTCCCTGTTGGCTACCCGGCCAACGACGCCAAAGTACCAGACATTCAGCGTTTGCCGCTTGCGTCGATTTCCGAGTGGAGGTGAGGGGTGTACCAAAGCCCCATGCGCGACACCCGTCCCGGCACGAGACTGGCAAGGAATGGTGCTGAACCGCGGTTCCTTGGGATACATTCCCCGGCCATGTCTCGCTTGAATCTCATGCGCGCGCTCGCGCTAACCCTCGCTGCGTTGTGCCTGCCCGCTGGTGACGCCGTTGCCCAGGCAGCGGCCTCCAGGCAGCCAGCGCCGATCCAACCCGTTTCACCGCGGCCCACCCTGGTGGTGATGCTGACGGTTGACCAGCTCCGTCCTGATTACCTCTCCATGTGGGAGAGGCAATTCACGGGTGGGCTGGCACGGCTTCTTCATGGTGGCGCGGTGTTCCTGAACGGATTCCAGGATCACGCCAACACGGAAACTGCACCGGGCCATGCGAGCACGTTGTCGGGAAGATTCCCCAGCTCGACCGGCATCGTCTCCAATTCGGCAGGTGTTTTTGACCCGCAATTTCCGCTGATCGGAGCGCGGGGTGATCCAGCCTCACCCTTCAGGTTCCGCGGCACCACACTGACGGATTGGATCCGCTTCTCCAGCCCCGGGTCACGAGCCCTCTCCGTGTCGCGAAAAGACCGCGGCGCCATTCTCCCGTTAGGCAGGGCCATGCAGCCGGCATTCTGGTACGCGTCGAACGGGACGTTTACCACGAGCCGTTACTACGGTGACTCCCTGCCCGTGTGGGTCCAGGCATTCAACGACCGCAAGCTTCCCCAGCAGTGGGCCGGCAAGTCGTGGGACCTCCTGCTCGACCCGGCACAGTATCGCGAGCCGGATTCGATTGCGACTGAAGCTGGAGGACGCGACTACGTCTTCCCACATGTCATGCCGGCGGACGCTTCGCAGGCCGCGGCGAGCTTCAGCGGCTTCCCGATGATGGACCAGCTGACGCTCTCGCTGGCACTCGAAGGCGTGCGGCAGATGAAACTCGGTGCCGGGCCGGTTACCGATCTGCTGGCGGTGTCACTCTCCACCACTGATGCCGTTGGCCACCGATTCGGTCCCGATTCACGCGAGATCCACGACCAGATCATCCGCCTGGATCGTTACCTGGGCGCCTTCCTCGACACGCTCTTCACTCTGCGTGATTCAACCCGAATCGTCTTTGCGCTCACGGCCGATCATGCCGTATCTCCACTTCCGGGCACGAAGTCGCGCTACCCGAACCAGGGCGCAGGCTACGTGAATCCCACTCCCGCCATCGTGCCACTCTTTGCAAGCCTGAGAGCGTCCGGCGTGGACACGAGCGCGTTCGCGTTCGACGAGGGAATTCTTTACCTGGACGAAGCGGCATTGACCAAGGCGGGGCTGCGGGCCGACGCCGTTGCGCGAACGTTCGCGACTGAGGTCATGAAAGTGCCTGGCGTGCTCCGCGTCGATCGCGTCTCAACGCTCTCGCAGAAAGACACGTCCACCGATTACGTGGCGCGTCGCTGGTTGCATCAGCTTCCACCGGACGTGCCGGCCATCGCCGTCGTGACGCTGAAGCCCTACTGGTACTGGCCGGGCTACAATTTCGCGACGCATGGATCGCCGCACGATTCGGACGCGAACGTGCCGATCATTTTCTACGGTGCCGGCATCAAGCCGGGGAAAAACACCAGACGGGCGCTCGTGGTGGACATCGCGCCAACACTCGCGGCCGTCCTCGGTGTTCATCCCATGGAAAGACTGGACGGCCACCCGCTGCGCGAGGCGATCAAGCCGTAGCGCCCATGCAGCCGAAAAAGCGGACGTCACTCGAACGCGTGCTGTTCGGACCTCTTCGTACCCTGAACGTTCGCGCCAGCAGGCTGACGGGCCAGGAGTCCGCAGCGCGCGTCGAGTCATGGCTTCGGTCAAAGCAGGTTGAGCTCACGGGTGAGGTCCTGGTTATCACCGGACGTGGAGCCGGTAGCCTCGATGGCGTACCTGTCGTGAAAGAGGCGACTCAACGCGTCCTCGATCGACTTCGCCGGCTCGGCGTCATCACGTCATACGGCGAGGATACGCCGGGGTCGTTCATAGCGACGCTGGCGCCGCTACGCTCGCTCCTCGAGGCGCCCGCACGGAGAAAAACTCCGGCGGCTGCTTCCCCCCGCAGGACGCCGAGCATCCAGGGAATCAGGCCCGAGACCCGTGAACGCCTCCGCTACCTCGCTGTTCGGGCAATTGAGGCGCTTGGGGTGAAAGCCGCCAGTGAGGCGCAGCTGGCCAGCGAAATGGCGCGCCAGTTCTCAGTTATTGCGCGGACCGCACCATCCGGTGTCGATGCTGACAAATGGATCGACGGGGCGATCACCAAGGCCCTGAACGAATACATCGACGCTGACTGATAACCCCGTCACGACGGTTAGACGGTTATCTGGCGTCTGATCTTACAGGGGAGTTCCGAACTCGCAGGGCGTTCGGCGGCGTCACGGCCATTGGGGGTCGTGGCGTAGTCGGGCCCGGGCTCGTGTGAACCTCTCCTCCATTCTTCTCCGCATCCGCGATTTGGATCGGGAGGAGCAAGTCAGCAACCACCTCGAAAGAAACCGGCGGAGTCTTCGACCGGGGCGGATCGAGGGATGTCACCGCAAGTCTGGCCGAAGAGCTTGTCGTACCGTGAGTTACACCGGCGCAGAAACAGCCGAGCGCCGGGCCGGGATCAACAAGGACCGAATTCGACGACACCAGGTGCTGCGCAATGTCGAGCGCAAAGTCGGTACTGTCGACCTGCACCAGGGTCATCTCGCCGCGTCGTTGCCACAACGCTTCCGGCGTCGGGCAGCCGCCCGGGAGGCTTATGTGTCGGCTGCGGTCAGGGGGAATCCTGTCCTGGAACACGTCGGGCTGCCGATGTACCTGGATCCCCCGCGCCCTGAGTATCCCGAAGAATTCGTCCGGGGTGTATGACGCGTCGTATTCCGGAGATTTCGCGTCGGGGCACCGCCCGACAAAGCTTACCGACCCGATTCGGGCGGTAATGGTGGCGCGAAGGTGTCTGGCGACCGCCACAGCCGGCGATTGCAGTGACACCATCGAACCCGTCAGGCCTGCTCCGGACTTCGACAGGCGGTCCCGGACCAGGGGGCAAGCGCAGAGTAGGGCGGGACCGGGGCTGCGGTTCTTGAGCGCGCGAAGGGCGGCTTCGGCGACGAGCTCGTCTCCCCAGGAAAGGGGTACAACGAGGTCAAACCCAAGCGCGCCGCAGGCGTTGGCCAGTTGAATTGGCCTTGCCGGCAGCGCCTCAATAACCGTGTCAGTTCCAACTACAAGGATCGCCAGCGTTTCTGGCGACTTATCTGATTCCGACTCCATCCTCACCCGGCTGTCGAGCCCGCCTATCCCTAAGCAAACCGCGCGCCAAGGGGGTGTCCAGAACTGGTGTTTCGTATATTGCGCCCATGCCTGCAGATGGGACTCGGGATGCGCCGTCCATGGAGACCGGAGCACCCTTGAGGCTTCGGCCTGATGAACTCGTTCGCTACGGCAGACACCTGAGCCTGCAAGACTTTGGCCTCGAAGCACAGGAGCGCCTCAAGTCGGCTCGCGTCGCGGTGGTCGGGCTGGGTGGTCTTGGCTGTCCGGCGGTGATGTACCTCGCGGCCGCCGGCGTCGGCACGATCGGACTCATCGACGGCGATCGCGTGGACCTTTCGAACCTGCAGCGGCAGGTGCTCTACGGCGACGACGATATCGGCGAACGAAAGGTGGATGTGGCAGCGCGCAAACTCGCGCGCATGAATCCCGACGTAAACATCCGCCAGCACCCTGTGCGTCTTGATTCAGGCAATGCACTCGACGTCCTCGCCGGCTATGACATCGTCCTGGATGGCACCGACAACTTTCCAACACGCTACCTGATCAACGACGCGACCGTCCTGCTTGGAATCCCCAGCGTACACGGGAGTGTGCTGCGCTTCGAAGGGCGTGTGTCCGTGTTCGGGACCGTCGACGGCCCGTGTTACCGATGTCTTTATCCTGAGCCGCCACCGCCAGGTGTCGTGCAGGATTGCCAGGAGGCCGGGGTGCTGGGCGTTATGCCCGGACTGGTTGGCGTTCTGCAAGCCACGGAAGTCATCAAGTCCGTCTGCGAAGTGGGAGACACCCTGGCGGGCCGACTGCTGATCATCGACGGTCTGTCGATGCGCTTTCAGACTTTCATGGTCGCACGAGATCCCGACTGCCCGATGTGCGCGACGCGCGCCATTCGCCAGCTCATCGACTACGAAGCGTTCTGCGGGAACGGAAGCAGCGGCGTTGTGTCCCTGTCTCCAGCGGCTGTCCGGCAGCGACTCGAGGCAGGTGCCCTGTGTCTCGACGTCCGTGAACCGTGGGAATGGGCGATCTCTCGACTGCCCGGTGCGCGATTGGTGCCGCTCAGCGAACTGGAAGGACAGTTAGGCACGTTCGATCGTCATCGTGATGTCGTTATCTATTGCCACCGGGGAATACGGAGCGCCGAGGCCGTCCGGCGATTGCAGACCGCCGGCTTTTCGCGCGTCGCTCATCTCGAGGGTGGAATCGACCGCTGGAGTGTCGAAGTGGACCCCGAGGTCGCGCGTTATTAGGTCGAATCCCGTATCGGCCGATTACATTTCAGCAGCGCGGCCCGGACGGGACGGACCTGTCCGGGCCGCATCGTTGGACGGCCGATGTTGTACCGCAACTCGATTTGTCGCACTGCTCCCCGAGCGCGTTGCCATGCCTGATGTAACCTGCGTGAGATGTGGACAGACCCGTGCCGGGTTTGAGCGGCCGCCATTTCCTGGCGCCATCGGCGCGCGGATCATTGCTGAGATCTGCCAACCCTGCTGGGGCGACTGGTTGAAGCAGCAGACGATGCTCATCAACCACTATGGACTGAACGTCATGGATCCGCAGGCGCGTGCATTCCTGACGCGCAACATGCAGGCGTTCCTTTTCAAGTCTGGCGCCGGGGAAGACGTGGATACCTCCAAGAAGGGGACGATCAACTGGTGAGCCGAGCGCGCCTCGATTGTCCGGTCCCGGGCCGATGGGTTATCGGTCGCAGGTCGATCGGTGTGTTAGCCCTGGCCTTCGTCGCGGGCGCCTGCGCGTCGGGAGGTGGAGCGTCCAGCACATCAACCACGACGCCGACGTCCGCTCGTCCGGGCGCTGCGTGGGCTGACTCCATCATCGCGTCGATGCCGGTTCGCGATCGCGCCGCGCAGCTCGTGTGGCCGTGGGTACTGGGTGACTATGTGCCGGAAGGCAGCGCCGAGTGGGCCCGGATCAGGCGATTGGTGACGGAACAGCATGTCGGTGGCTTCATCATCTCCGTCGGTTCACCCATCGACATCGCGGTCAAGGTGAACGCGCTGCAGGAGCTGAGCCAGCTGCCGCTGCTCATGAGCGCGGACCTGGAGACGGGTGTCGGGTTCCGTGCCCGCGGTGGCTACTTCCTGCCTAACGCGATAGACCTCGGCGGGGCCACGACGTTCCCGTGGCAGATGGCGCTGGGTGCGGTGAGGGACACCGTGCTCGCCTATGAGATGGCGAAGGCGACGGCGCGCGAGGCCCGGGCGCTCGGTCTTCACGTGGCGTTTGGCCCGGTGCTCGACGTCAACAACAATCCCCTCAACCCGGTCATCGGCGCGAGGAGCTATTCCGAAGATCCCGCGCTGACGGCACGACTGGGTGCGGCATTCGTCCGTGGGTTGCAGGACAACGGCGTCCTTGCCACGGGAAAGCACTTCCCCGGGCACGGCGACACCGAGACGAATTCGCACCTGGCGCTGGCGACCGTCACGGCGTCACGCAGCCGGCTCGACTCCGTGGAACTCGTTCCATTCCGTGCGGCGGTGCGCGCCGGCGTTGGCGCCATCATGACGTTCCACGGATTCCTGCCGGCGCTCGATTCGAGCGGCGTGCCGGCCACGTTGTCGCCGCGCGTCATGACGGAACTCCTTCGCAAGGAAATGGGATTCAACGGACTGTTGATCACCGATGCGATGGACATGGCGGGCGTGACCGACCGATACGGCGCTGTTGAAGCGGTGAAGCGCGCCGTCGCCGCCGGCAACGACATCCTTCTCATGCCGGCCGACATCGGCGGCGCGATTGACGCTGTCGTCGCGGGTATCGCAGAGGGTCGTTACACCGAGGAGCGGCTGAATGCGTCGGTGCGCCGGATCCTCCTGCTCAAGGACCAGCTCGGACTTCGCCGGAACCGATTGGTGCCGATCGAGCGCATCCGCTCAGTGGTTGGCGATTCCGCTCACGTGAACCTGGCGCAGACGATTGCCGACCGCGGCGTCGTGCTGGGCAAGGATGAAGGAATGCTGGTGCCGTTCCCGGGTGCTCCCGGTGCCTCACGCGTGCGTTCGGTCACGTATGCCCGTCGCGCCGACCTGGGCGCAGGCACGACGTTCACCGCCGAGTTGCGTCGCCTGGGCGTGCGGTTTACCAACACGTACGTGAACGCGGATGACAGCCTTCCCAACCTCGATGCATTGCTGTCGTCCATCGATAGTTCGGACATCGTGGTGATGGGTTCGTACGTGAACATCAGCTCCGCGACAGCGACGGCCGGAGCGCCGCCGGCCTTTGAGGCACTCATGAAGGGCATTCGGGCGCGAACGCCGCGCGTGATCCTGGTCGCGTTTGGTTCTCCCTACGCGCTGCTCCAGGCGCCGGACGTTCCCACGTATCTCGTTCCATGGGGAGGCTTGCCGGCGGCGCAGCGCTCAGCGGCGCGGGCCCTGGCCGGCGAAATCGCGATTTCGGCGACGCTCCCCATCTCCATCCCGCCGTTCCTCAAGATCGGCGCTGGTGAAATGCGCCCGGCGCGCGGCATCGTGCCACAGCACCACTGACGGTCGCGGCCGTGTCGCACTTGACATTAGTGTCAGGTTGCGACTTATTCGCGCGTCATGGCTGTCCGCCGCAGAACATCATCACGCACGCGCGCGCCCGCAGGACCGGTCTCGATCGATGTCGTGGTGCTCTCATTCCGCGAACGGCGGTTGCTGGTCCTGGCGGATGGAGCGACAGATAAGCGACACGGCGTGACCCTGCCGTGGGGAACGCTGGCCGGGGGCGAGCCGCTCGACCAGGCTGCGGCGCGCATCGCCCGGAAGGCCGTAGGGGTCGTACCGCAGTGGATGGAGCAGGCAGGCGCGTTCGCCGATGGCACCGCGCATCCCGGGGGCGCCGTGTTGTCCGTGTGTTATGCCTCCGTGGTTCCGTGGACGGAAGCTCCGGCACCGCGAGCGTGGATTCCGGTGCATCCGCTTCCGCGACTGGTAGAGCGGCATCGAAGGATGCTGTCGTCAGCGCTCGGTGTGGTGCGTCATCGGCTGGAGCACGAGCCGATCGCTTTTTCGCTGCTCGCCCGCGAGTTCACCCTGTCCGAGTTGCAGCAGGCGTACGAGACGATGCTCTCGAGGCGACTGCACAAGGCGAGTTTCAGGCGGGCATTGCACGCCGCGTTCCTGGTGGAGCCCACGGGTGAATGGCGCGGCGAAGGGCGAGGCCGACCCGCGCAGCTCTTCCGGCTTGCACCACGACGGCGTAAGGGTGAGCGACGCGGCGTGAGACTCGACCTGCTGTGATGTGTGGAACCCGCGCCCGTCTCAAGCGTACTGATCGCGAGTGGTAGTCGCGACCACGTGACGCGGTTGTGACGGTCGGCGGTGAGGTTCCCAGAAGCTTATTGTACTTGCGGTCAATGGACGCGAACGGGACTGTAGTTAGTTTTTAGTCGCAAAGTGTGAATTAGTCACAAAGCGCTGGAGGCGGTGATGCTCTCCTTCCTTGATTCACTCTGTGGTGCCCTGATAGCGCGCGATGTGCTCCGCATCCGCCAGCTGCTTGCGCATCCCCTGTCTCGTGCGCTTCCCCGGGCGGTGCGCGATGAGGCGGCGGCTATTGCCGCAGGGGGACGGGAGACGGTCGCGCCGCTTCAGGCCATGCGCCTTTATCACCAGACCGCCCACCTGCTCGGCGTGCGGTCAGATCCCGCGGCACGCAGTCGGCGGTCCAGGGACGCGGCCTATCGGCAGATGGACCTCCCGCTCGAGGTCCTTGCTACGAGCTGACGCGGGGCTGCACGCGGCGACCCGGAATCGGACCCGCGACTGCATCGTGTAACCAGCAGTCGCCTAGAAGCGGGCTTTCCCGTCGCCTTTCCAGCGAAGCAACGCGCGCGCAACAGCCACGTTATCCGCGGCGATGGCAAAGAGCTTCGCAAATACTGCCTGAAGCGTTCCACCCTCTGCCGATGCGACGATCGGCGGCGTATGACCATCGCGACGCATCGGGTCGGACCGTCGCTCAACGGCGACGTGCGCGCGATGAGTCCCCGATCCCGACGGCTGATCGACGTCGACGTTCACATAGCCGCCGCCGGGCAGATTTCGATGATAGAGAGTGTTGTCCGATGGCATCGTAGGCGCTCACAAATTCAGCCGTTCTTCTACCTGAAAGACGACTAATCTCCTGCCGCGTTTCCGACAACACCGCAAATAACCGTCTACATCAGTCCAGCTCGGTTAAACGGGTCGTTCACCGTCCAAATGAATCGCGCGCCCAGCCAGGAAGCCGGGCGCGCGACCGAATCGGCGATGACTACACCTTCACGACATCCGCCGCCTGCGGGCCTTTCTGACCCTGCACGATCTCGAACTCAACGCGGTCTCCCTCGGCCAGAGACTTGAAGCCACTCGCCTGGATGGCGCTGAAGTGAACGAACACGTCCGGGCCACCCTCGTGCGAGATGAATCCGAACCCTTTGGCGTCATTGAACCATTTCACGGTTCCGGTGATTCGTGCCATTGCAACTACCTCTCGATCCCGATCGGGCTGATGTGAAGAACGCGTACTCGATGCCCCGACGGCGTGCCGTGCCTGACTGGGTTGTTCGGGTACCAGAAAGCCGGGCCTCAGTTCCCCGGCGGGTGCTAATACAAATCGCCCCCGGAATGAGACACGGGAGCGAGGTGTTTCATCGACAGAAACGGTTGTTGGTAAACCGACCCGACTCAGGCCGCGCCGGCGATGTAGCGGGCCACCCGACCACACGCGGTGCACTTCAACGTTACGTGGGAGTGCGGTGCAGGGGGGGTGAGCGTAGGCGAACGCTCGATGTTACCGGAGCAGGACGGGCAGCTAAGTGGAGAGCCCGTGCGATCGCTTGCGATCAAATGCAGCGCTTGCGCGGGGTTGTACGTCGCAGGACGAGGCTTGCGCATGACTCCTCCAAACAGTAAACCGACCTACTTCTGGGGACGGCCGGTGTTGAAAACTAACCACCCTGGGACCCATATCCAAGTTGCCAGCAACAAACGAGATACGGTGCTCGGCGCGCTTCGTGGTGTCCCACCCCATCCCGGCTGGCGACCGAAGCAGCAGCTCCAATTCTTCGCCACTGGACCGTGCTACGCGTGGCCGCAACGTAGCGTTGGAGTCAACCCCGGAAATCCCGAGCTGGGCTCAGCCGTAGACGATGTCGCCCTCGGCGTCGAGCGCGAGTTCTTCTTCCAGTCCGCAGACTCCGCACGACCGCGTAACGATCCACGCCGCTCCGAGTTCAGCCCGATGTGCGGGCGCGGCCGGTTTCACCACGAGCTTCTTGAAGCTGTACTCGAGGCAGCGGGCGCAGGGATGACTCCGTCCGATTCGTTCAGCGCGCGACTGATCAATTGGAGCCGTCAACGACTACTCTTTTTTCGGGTTCTTGGGATCGATGGGACCGGCACCCAACGTGCGCTGCGGTTCTGCCCCTCCGGTTCCCAACGCACCGCCACCCTTGAGGATTTCGCGAAGGCCGCCCAGAGCTCCCATCACTCCGGCTGCCTCAACCGGAAGAAACACCGTCGATCCCTTTCCCTGAGCGATCGCGGGAAGTGCGTCAAGATACCTCTGTCCGAGCAAGTACATCGCGGCCTGGCCTTCAGGAAGCGCCGCGGCGATTCGTTGCAAAGCTTCAGCTTCAGCCTGGGCCGTAGTCAGCCTGGCTTCGGCCTGACCCTGCGCTCGAAGGATCGCAGCCTCGCGCTCGCCTTCCGCGCGTCGCACCTGGGCTTCGCGAACGCCCTCCGACTCGAGGATTGCCGCACGCTTCCCGGCTTCGGCGGTGGTCACTGCAGCTCGACGCTCTCGCTCTGCGCGCATCTGCAGTTCCATCGCCTGCTGGATGTCCGACGGCGGTTCAATCGCCTGGAGTTCCACTCGGGTCACGTCAACGCCCCAGCCGATCGACGCTTCCTCGATCACCTCGCGCATCCGCCTGTTAATCATCTCGCGGCTGGAGAGTGTGCTGTCGAGTTCCATTTCACCGACGATCTGCCGCAGCGTCGTCTTCGTCAGCGTCTCGAGAGCGTACGGAAGGTTCTGGACCGAATACGTCGCTTTTTGCGGATCGGCGATGCGGTAGTAGAGGACCGCGTCGATATCGATGGTCACGTTGTCCTTCGTGATCACCGGCTGGCTTGGGAAGTTCAGGACCTGCTCACGCAGGTCGATTCTGGAGGCGGAGCCGGAGGTGATCCGCCGCAATCCTGAGACGTCTGTTTCCGAGTACCGGACATCGAGGTGTCGCGGCCTCTCGATGAAAGGCAGGAGGATGTTCAGGCCCGAGCGTGCGACGCGATGAAAGCGGCCGAGTCGCTCGACCACGATCACTTCTGCCTGGCCGATGATCTTCACCGACTTGGCCAGCAGGAGAACCACGACTCCGCCGATGATCGCCACCGTCAGCATGCGACCGTCCTATCTCAGGGATCGTGGATTGTACGGGCCCAACGGCGCCTCACGTAAGTAGAACTTCACCGACCCTGGTCGATTCAGTTCTTCCAGTCGGCGAGAAAGAGATTCGTTTCCCCGGGCTTCGAGTTGCCGCGATTGGATGCCCAGACCAGGTGTCGGCCATCGGGACTGAACATCGGGAAGCCGTCGAACTCTTCATGATGCGTGATCTGCTCGAGTCCCGACCCATCGAGATTGATCAGGTACACCTCGAAGTTGCGGCTTCGCGGCGTCTTGTAGTTGGATGAAAAAACGATGCGTTTTCCGTCCGGCGTCCACGAGGGCCCGAAGTTCGCCCCACCCAGGTTCGTTATCTGGCGTTGACCGGTCCCATCGGCATTCATCACCCACAGCTCCATCCTGCTGGGGCGCACCATGCGCTGAGCGAGAAGACCCTTGTAGTCCGCCAATCCCGCGGAATCGGCCGGATGCCACGCGCGATAGACGATCTTGGTGCCGTCAGGCGACCACCACGGGCCTCCGTCGTAGCCTGGCTGCGTGGTCAGGCGCTTCACGTCAGAGCCGTCGACGTTCATCGTGTAAATGTCGAGGTCTCCGTCTTTGAGTGACGTGAACACGATGCGCCGACCGTCCGGCGAGAGCACACCCTCAGCCGTGTAGACGTTGTAGTTCGTCAGCCTGCGCAACCCGGAGCCGTCGCGGTTTGCCGTGTAGATGTCGAAACGATCCAGTCCCCACACGTATCCCTTCGAGGGATCGGGTCGCGGCGGACAGGTTGAATCGTGGGCGTGCGACGACGCGAAGAAGAGGCGCTGCCCATCGGGCATGAACCAGCCGCATGTCGTCTTTCCCTGACCGTTGGACACGCGCTTGAGTCCCGACCCATCGAGACGCATCACGTATTGCTGGTCGCAGGTGTGCCCCTCGCGCGTGGACTGGAACGTCAGCCACTGTCCGTCCCGACTGAAGTACGCTTCGGCATTTTCGCCGCCGAAGGTGATCTGCCGGATGTTGGTGAGGTGGCTTTCGCCTGGCTGTGAGGCAACAGACAGTTGCTGCTGCGCGGCCGCAGACTGAAGCGCCGCCACGAGCATCGTGGCGGCGCCGATTGCTGATGTTTTCATGCCCGGAATTTATCGCTTGGCAGTGACCAGAGTGAACAGCTCCTGCTGCGAGTTGCCGCGGCGCAGCAACTCTAGGGCCTGTCGAAGCTGGGGATCCTCACCCGCAGTACGACGGCGGGCGGTGGAATCGCCGAACGCGAGGCGCGTGATCCGCACGTCGAGTTCCTGATCGATGAAGCGCGCCGCGCCGTTGTACAGGGAGCGGTCGACTTCGATCCCCTTGGCCGTGAACCGGCGATACAGCTCATCGCGCCACGCCGGTTGCACGGTGAAATCAGGAGTGACCTTGCCCTTCAACTCATAGGCATAGTCGTACAGGATCACGTACATCTCCTGCCCCTTGGCCGCAGTCGCCTTCCGGTATTCCTGTTCGGCGGTCGTGAACGTATCCGGCTTCACGATGAGATCAGGAGTAACGGCGCCGCCACCGTACACGACGCGTCCGGCGTCGGACTTGAAGACCGGCCGCTTTGCCTGCGCACCTTCGAGGGAATCGTGGTCAACTTCGACCCACGCGCCGTCTTCGGTGAGTACGCGTTCCTTCTGGATTGACCGTCCGGACGGCGTGTACCACTTGCCGGTGGTCATCTTCAGCGCATAGCCACCATCGAGGTTGAAGACGGTCTGCACGAGACCCTTACCGAACGACGTCGTGCCGACGATGACCGCACGATCGTGATCCTGCAGCGCGCCAGCGACAATCTCAGATGCCGACGCTGAGTACTGGTCGGTCAGGATGACCAGCGGGAGGTTCGGGGCAATCGGCTTCTCGCGAGCGAAATACGTCTGCGGTTCGACATTGCGGCCGCGCACGCTGGCGATTTCCTGCCCTTCCTTGAGGAACAGGTTGCTGATCGAGAGCGACTGATCGAGGAATCCACCCGGGTTACCGCGAAGATCCAGAATGAGACCCTTCGCGCCCTGGCTCTGGAGGCTCGCAACGGAACGCGCGAGTTCAGATGTGGACGTCTCGTTGAATCCCTGGAGCGGGATGTAGCCAACCTTGCCATCGAACATGATCGCGTAAGGCACCGCGGGAACACGGATCAGGGCTCGCGTGAGCGTGGCCTTGATTGGATCGGGCACCCCCGGTCGCGCGAACGTGACGTTCACCTTGGTGCCCGGTGTTCCCGTGAGCGAGTCCGCAACACGACGCGAGTTCCAACCCCGGACGCCGAGCGTATCGATCCCGACGATAACGTCCCCTTCGCGAATTCCGGCTTTTTCCGCGGGCGTGTTCGGGAAAATCGTCACGATTGTTACGCCCTTCCCCGGCTGCTCCTCGATCCGCATGCCGATGCCGCCGTAGCGACCGGCTGTGCTCGTATTGAACTGCGTCAGCTGACGCGGGGACATGAGCTCCGAATACGGATCCTGCAGCTGCGTCACCAGTCCACGCGCGGCCTTCTCGTATAAGTCTGCGGCGTTCACAGAATCGACAAAGCGCGCATTGACCAGGTCGAGCACCTGCCCAAACAACTTTCCACCTTCGCGCGCGGAGCGATCCTGCACGATGAACGCACCCGCGAGGGCGGGTACGAGAAGGACACCGATCAGAGCTGTTCTGCGTGATGGACGCATCGGCACACCTGGAGTAGAGGAGCTGACCTCTGGTCAGTACGTGGCCGGGGTCAGCGAGTTCCCGCGGTGGGTTCTTATTGAGATCCGACGGCGCAACCAACGGGTCGGTCACGTCATGAGCCACAACGGGTTGCGCCTCCCGAGGCCCAACGAATGCTAACACCTCGCGAGTGCACTCCCGCAAGGAGTCCAAGGAGCGATTTACCTCACATTCAGACCCGCCACCGTCGCGGTGCCCCGACGAGAACGCTACTCGGCTATTTGGAGCGCCCGGCGAGCACGTAATCCACCTGCCATGAGCGTCGCTGCTGCCGAATCTCCGCGCTGCGAAGTATTCCCGCCGAGAGG
Source organism: Gemmatimonadaceae bacterium (assembly GCA_035559475.1). Classification (GTDB taxonomy): domain Bacteria; phylum Gemmatimonadota; class Gemmatimonadetes; order Gemmatimonadales; family Gemmatimonadaceae; genus JABWBJ01. The sequence continues at coordinate 6,334 of DATMBT010000258.1, read as the reverse complement.
AGCATTTCGTGCGCCGGCTGAAGGACACGAACCAGGTGTGACGGATAGCGCTGAGTGAGCGGTACACGTTCTGCCAGCCGTTCGAGGCTGACCCGCCAGGCCAGGCTGCCTTCCGACCGACTGACCTCGATCATCCGATACAGGCGTCTCGCGACGGGAGATGAAAGCGCGAAGTACTGCGATGAAAGAATCATCGACGAGTGGCCCGCGGCGATGTTTGCGCGAAGCGGCGGAGAAAGGGTTACGCGCGCATCGCCAGGCTCGGAGGAAGAAACGGTGGCGAAGAGCGAGAGCTGGTCCTTGTCGGCCTGGCGGCGCCGGTCGATGCTGACGCTGGAAAACAGCGTGAAGCGAAGGGACACCGGCGACGCTGACGTAGCACTCCAGTACGCGTCGATTGACTCGAGCGTGGTGCGTTCAAGCCGAACGAGGGCACCGCGCAACTGCTCGTACGTCCGGCCGTCAGCTCGACGCCCGATTGAGCGGAGCAACGCGTGCAGCGTGAACGTGACCCCCCCATCCGCGGGTGCGCCGCTCTCGTGATAGCGCCTGCAGACTTCGACGTAGACATCCTGGTCAAACGTGCCGGGCAGACGGTCTCCGGGCGCGGGGAGAACACGCCACCGACCTCCGGATTCAGGAGCGTGAACCACGGGTCCCGAGTCCGAGGAGTCGCTCAAGCGGAATAACGGCAGTGACTCCAGGCTCCGGTCGAGCAACACGACGCGGGAAGGCACGCGTCGCGCGGCTGCGTCGCCTGTTGCCGGGGGGGTGTTGGAGTCTGGTCCCAGCATCAGCCGAGTCGGATGACTTGTCCAGTTACCGGTCCCGCGACGCTCGAACAGAGCCACAGGACCCACGCGGCCACCGTTTCGCGCTCAACGTATTCGCGGTTGGCTCCCATGGAGGCGATGTTCTCGTCAGTACGGATCGCCGTTGGCGCCAGGGCATTGGCACGGACGCCGTTGGGGCGCTCCTCGACAGCGACTGCCCTCATGAGGGTGATGACGCCGGTTTTTGCAGCAGCGTACGCCGCCATGTTCTTGACCGACACGCCCGGGAGTGCCGCGGCCGCCGCGAAGTAGACGATCGCGCCCCGCGCCTGCCTGACGAGTGGCAGGAAGGCTCGCGTACTCACGAAGGCGGTCGTGAGGTTGATGGCGAAGAGGTTGTGCCACGTCGCGGGTTCCGTTGCAGCAACTGGAGCGCCTTCCTCGTAGCCGCCGGCCAGGTTGACGAGCGCTGTCACGCCGTGTGGCGCCAGGTTCGCGACGTTTCCCGCCAGCTCACCAACCGCCGTCGGATCCGTCAGGTCGCAGGCGAAGCCGTGGGCGGTCGCGCCATCGCGCGCGAGTTCACTCGCTCGTTCTTTCACCCTCTCGGCATCCCGGTCGACGAGAAAAACAGTGGCCCCGCGCTTTGCGAACGCTGCGCTCACCACCTCGCCGGCCTGGCCTTTTCGTCCCGCTCCGGTGAGGATGACACTTCGCCCGCGAAGCTCGTCTGCCGGAATCGACGAAGGCGCGCTGCTCGCGCTCATGCGCCGGATCGACCCAGCGCCGACCGGATTGCTTCACGGAGCGCGAGGACGGTGTCATCCCTCGCAGCCGGCGAGTCGGAACGCAGGTGGAGTTCGATGCCGTCGGCTACCGGGACGCGACGCCATGAGGCGGGTGCTTCGTCATCGAGTTCCGCCGAGCCGGGACGTCCCGTGAGCAGGACCGGCGCGAGCGATTGTGCGACGCGGCGCTCGAGCGCGTCGCCCGTGGTGTCCTTCATCTCACGCTTGATGCCCTCGAGCGTCGAGCCCTCGCGCTGTCGCAGCTTGATCGCGAGCAGCTGAAGAAAGTGCCGGTAGTTGTACGTCGCGGACGTCCCGACGCCATCGGGTCGGTCCATGAGATTGTTCGCGACGTAGAAGCGGACAGCCCTTGCCGACGGAGCGGCACGCGCCGATGCGTTGGTCGGCCGAACGCCAGCGGAGTCGACCAAGGCCGTCACGTGAGCCGCGAGGCCACGTGCGTTCCAGGGTGCATGACGGGCGTGTGCCCTTAACAGTGCGAGTGGCGTGTCCGCCATGCGGCAACATTACGCGTCGATGTCGAGCCTTCGCTAGGCAGAAACACAACGGTCGCGGGCGTGGACGATGCCACTCCCGCGACCGTGATCGAAGGCGAGAACTACTTCTTTCCTTTGGCGGCCTTCTTCGCCGGCTTCTTGGCAGCCTTCTTCGCCGGCTTCGCCTTTACGGCTTTTTTCGCGACTTTCTTCGCCTTCCTGGCCGCCTTTTTTGGAGCAGGCTTCGCTTTCGCGACTTTCTTCGCCGGCGCGCTTTTCGCCTTGGCCGGGGCCTTGGCTGGGGCCTTGGCTTTTGCGACCGGAGCCGCTGCCTTCGCCTTCGGAGCGGCAGGTGGCGCGGCCGGCGCCGCTGCAACGCCAGCTTTTGCGCGCGATCGAGGTGCCGGTGGCGGCGAACCGAAGACGACTTCTTCGTCGTCGTCTCCGCCTGCAGCCTCCTCGGTCAGGTCGGCCAGTTCTTCATCTTCGTCGAGCGTTGCCTCTTCGGGTTCGTCCCAAAGATCGCTGCTCTGTTTGCCCGTCCCCCAACCACTTGTTTCCTCGTCATCATCGTCGTCGAACGAAGACCCACCACCACCACCACCGTATCCGGATTCCTCCGCGTCATCGTCATCGGAGAAACTCAGGGGTCTGTTGACTTCCTCGTCACGCAGCATGCGTGCCTCCTTAAGCGGTGAAACGCCGGGGAATTGTCCGGCTCATTGTGTCGCCTGGGCGACTCCAGTTCCCCGGCGTATTGGCTAGCGACTGGACACTGCGCGGCTCGTGCAAGCGTGCCGCGACTCCCTAGTACAATGGCGAAGCTTCAGAGTCAAGCGGTGTGGTCCAAGGCCCCGACTTTGTGGTTGACCTGTTGTTCGCGCACCGCCACACCGAGCCGCTCCGTGACTGCGCCAGCGTTAGGCCGAGGTTTCGGCCAGGCGTCGAAACGACCGGAGTGGCGCGACCCGACTCAATCGACAAACTCCACGGTGACCGGGTGCGTGATTACCCCCGCATCGGTTCCCCGCTGCAAGAGCGTCCGAACGGCCACTCGGCCCCGTTCGCCGTAATCCTGGGTCCAATGATTGACATACATCCCGACAAAAGTGTCTGCTTTGCTCCGATCGAGGCCTCGCGCAAAACGCATCGAATGATCGAGTGCGGCGGCTCTGTGCTCTAATGCATAGTCGATACTGGCGCGTAGATGTCGTGAAATCCGCGACATCATCTCTGGCCCAAGATCCTTCCGTACGACATTGCCGCCGAGTGGTAACGGCAGGCCGGTTTGTTCAAACCACCACTCACCGAGGTCCGCGATGAGGGAGAGCCCGGTGTCGCCGTACGTGAGCTGGCCCTCGTGAATGAGGAGACCGAAATCCGCTGAACCGTTCATGACGGCGCCTTCGATTTCATCAAACGGCACGACGACGGGTTCGAACTCCGGCACTGCAAGCCGGAGGGCGAGGTAAGCGGTGGTGAGGAGACCAGGAATAGCGATTTTCTTTCCGGTGGCGTCCTTGAGCTTGCCGGGCTTTTGTGCGACCAGCCGGGGACCATAGCGATCTCCCATCGAGGACCCGCTCGGAAGTAATGCGTAGCGGTCAGCCAGGTACGCGTAGGCGTGGATCGAAACCGCCGTTACCTCGAGCTCACCGCGCAGCGCGCGTCGGTTCAGGGTTTCGATGTCCTGAAGCTGGTGGCTGTAGTTGAGGTCCCCGGTATCGATGAGCCCTTCGGCGAGGGCGTAGAACATGAAGGCGTCGTCCGAATCCGGGCTATGTCCGACGTGTATGGTGCGAGTCATTGAAAGTTGGTTATCGCCGGCTTCGGGCGGCCGCGACGGCCGCATCGATGTCGACCTTGTGACGCTCGTACTCCCCCAGACCCCGGGCGCGCTGGCTGGCCTCGGCATTGAGGAGCCGGCGTTGCATTGCGTTGCGAACGTCGCCGTTGCCACGCGCTTCGGCAACGGCCGCCGCGAGGATGAGACCGAGCAGGTGATCAGGGGACTGTTGAAGGATGGTGTCCGCCTGGGCCTGGGCGAGGTCGAGGTTTCCGCTGACCTGCGCAATCCGGCCGAGATCATACCGGCCGTCGGGGTCGAGCGGGCCTAACGACTCGTACACCGGTATCGCCATGGAAGAGAAGAGCTCGACGCTATCCCGTTTCCCCTCCTCGGAGAGCCGCATGATGCGGTCGAAGAGGCGGCTGGCTCGCTCCTGCGGTGTCATGGATGAGATGTCCACCGCAGCCGCTCCTCCCCCGCCTGCCATCGGCGCGGCTCCAGGTGCGGGCATGGTTGGTTCCTGCCCGGCGCGCTGCGCCGCGAAGATCACTACCAGGGTGATGAATGCGACTCCGCCCAGGATCCACGGAAGGTTGTTGCGGCGTGGCGGCGGCTGAAGCTGGGTCGCGCGCGCAGCGGCGGCACGTGTTGCCACCTGGGCTCCCGCCGGGGCGCCACAGTCGTGGCAGAACTTCGCGCCCGGCGTCAGCGACGTGCCGCACACCCCGCACCGAGCTTCTCGCACGACGGCACCGCACTCGGTGCAAAAGCGGCCTGACGCGGGCGCACCGCAGGACGGGCAGGGAATCGAATTGGAAGGCGCTGGCCGGGAACCACTCATGGGACGGGATCAGGGAAGGGAAGACAGTATAGCGAGCGATCGCACAAAGACCGTCAGGGAACTGGTTGAGCGGTGGACGCCGGGGCTCTATGCTACCTGCCCACGCGACCGCGACCCGTTGCGCACCAGCGCCGAAGGTCCGGTCCGCCCCCGAACCAAGAGCGGGACCGGTGTCGACTTCGCCATTCACGGGTGTTTCGCGCCAGGAACTCCTGGCGCTCATGACCGCGCAGAATGTCCGTTTCCTGCGCCTGCAGTTCACGGACATTCTCGGCGTGAACAAGAACGTCGAGATCCCGCGTTCGCAGTTCGAGAAGGCGCTGGCGGGCGACATCATGTTCGACGGGTCCTCGATCGAGGGGTTTGTCCGGATCGAAGAATCGGACATGCTGCTGGCTCCGGACCTCTCAACGTTCCGCGTCTTTCCGTGGGGCGATTCGGGCAGCAGGGTCGCGCGGCTCATCTGCGACATCAATCGACCTGATGGGAGCCCGTTCGACGGCGACCCACGCGGCGTGCTCAAGCGGCAGATCGCGCTCGCGGCGGAGCAGGGCTTCACGATGAACGCCGGCATGGAAGCGGAGTTCTTCGTATTCAAGCCGGGCGATCGCGGCGAGCCGACCACCGTGACGCATGACGTGGGGAGCTATTTCGACCTGGCGCCCGCGGACCTTGGCGAGGACGCGCGGCGGGCGATCGTCGATGCGCTGGAGCAGATGGGCTTCGAGGTCGAAGCAGCGCATCACGAAGTGGCGCACGGGCAGCATGAAATCGATTTCCGCTACGCCGACGCGCTCACGACCGCGGACAACATCACGACCTTCCGCTTCGTGGTGAAATACGTCGCGCAGCAGTTCGGGCTGCTCGCCTCATTCATGCCGAAACCGATTTTCGGGCAGAACGGCAGCGGCATGCACACGCACCAGTCGCTGTTCCGCGATGGGAAGAACACGTTCTGGCAGCAAGGCGCCCAGTGGGAACTGAGCGACACCGCGTTGCACTACATCGGCGGGTTGCTGAAGCACGCGCGTGGGTTCTGCGCGATCACGAACCCGCTGGTGAATTCCTACAAGCGGCTGGTGCCCGGATACGAGGCGCCGGTGAACGTGGCGTGGTCGATGCGGAATCGCTCGCCGCTCATTCGCGTTCCGGAACGTCGCGGTGCGGGGACGCGCGTTGAAGTGCGAATGCCGGACCCGTCAGCCAACCCCTACCTGGCGCTGGCGGTGATGCTGTCCGCCGGACTGGATGGCATTGCAACGAAGGCCGATTACCGCGAGCCGGTGGACACGAACATCTTCGAGATGTCGCACCGCGAGAAGCGGCGCTTGCGAATCGACGACCTTCCTCACGACCTGAACGAAGCCTGCGACGAGCTCGAGAAAGACGAAACGATCATGGCTGCACTGGGTGAACATGTGTCCCGCCAGTTCCTGAGCGCAAAGCGCGCGGAATGGCGCGAATACATCACGCAGGTCACGGCGTGGGAGCTTGAGAACTATCTGCTGAAATACTGACTGGAGCTGAGTGCTGAGTGCTGGGTGCTGGGTGCTGACTACTGACGACTGACTACTGGATGCTGGATTGACCGCGTCGCTCGTTGACAGAATCGCTGAAGCAGAATCACGCATCCGGGCACACGTCCG
>DATMBT010000257.1:0-6278 GCA_035559475.1 Gemmatimonadaceae bacterium | reverse complement strand
TGAACGGGGTAAGTTGGCGCCCACGCGCGTTAGAGCAAGGCGACAGGGTTCAGGCTTCAGGCTTCAGAAAAAGCACCGCAGAACCCTGAAGCCCGAACCCTGAACCCGCAGGCTACTTCACCACCTTCGCCGTCCGGATGTAGTCCAGCTTCGGGTATGTGCGCTTGAGGAACGCGTTCCCCTCGGCGGCGATCTCCCCCTGCTTGCCCGTTGGGTTGTCCCCATAACCCGAGTACAACGCATCCACCACGCTCATTCCCTCGACAACCTTCCCTATCGGGGCGAAACGGTCGTCGAGCGACGCCGAATTGTCTCCAAGGTTGATGAACAGCTGTGTGGTGCGCGAATTCGGCATCGAGGTCTGCGCAAATACCACCATGCCGCGCGTGTTGCTCTGTTTCACCGGGTCGTCCATCAGCTTGTCCGCGGTCCACTTCGCGTTGGTGGCTGGGTCACCGTGCATGCCAAACTGCACCACAAACCCCGGCACGACACGGAAGAAGCGCACGTCGTCGTAATAGCCCGCCTCGACGAGGTGGTAGAACCGGTCAACGCCGTTAGGCGCCCACTCACGGGTGGCCTCGACTACAATCGGCCCACGACTGGTTTCAATTCGCACCCGGAAGGTCGCGGGGGCCGGATCAACCGCCGCGGGAGCTGCCGCCGGAGGTGTTGGAGCCGGTGTCGCCGTGTCAGCCGGCGGCGGGGCGGGCTTGTCGCAGGCGGCGAGAAGGACAATCGCCGCGGCGGTTGCGAAGTGGATGCGTTTCATAAGAGGTGACTGGGGAATGCCAAATGCAGATTGCAAATTGCAGAACTTTACCGGACTGACAATCTCGCGACTCGTCCGCGTCCACCAACGGCGAAAGCGACGCCGGAAGGGGCGAACTGTACAGAGTTGAACGGCGTGCCGTCGAGGGGTGACCATGTGCGCCCGCCGTCGCGACTCAGGTCGGAGCCCGTCGTTCCAACCGCGATGGCAAGCAGGTTATCCTCGTCGACGCGGCGCATCGCGACCCCCGAGCGGTATCCCCGCGGGAAACTCGTGGATGGTTGCCAGGTCGCGCCGCCGTCCTGGGTGAACGCTGAGGTCCCGCGCGCCGAGTCGGGACGCTCATAGTCGCCACCCACGACGACTCCGTGCAGCAGACCCGCAAACGCGACCGAGAACACGCCACCTGAACCAGCCCGTGCGGGAATGGCTGACGGTGCCACGGTCCAGCTCGCGCCTCCGTTGACGGTCCTGAAGACGCGCGCCACCGTACCGCCGGTGCCGAGCCAGCCTTGTCGCGGATTGGCGAAAACGAGCGATGTGCCGCTGGCGGCGAACGCCGCCTCGCCCTCGAGGGCTTCAGGGCGAGAATTCGCTGGCCCCTCACTCCACGTGTCGCCGCCGTCCCGCGTGACCAGCATGACGAACCGGCCGCCCATCGGGTCGCCTAACGTGAATCCCACCTGGTCGTTCACGAACACGATGGCATCGAGGAACATGCTCGTGTCCGCGGACTGATAGCGCAGGCTCCAGGAACGACCACCATCCGTGGTCCGCCAGATCCGGCCGGACGTAGCCGCTACGTGGGCGACGTTGGCGTTACGGGCATGAATACCGCGCAGGTCGAACGTGGCGGCTCCTGGGAGGCTCTCCACCGACCAGGTCGTGCCGCCATCGATGGTTCGGATCACGGTGCCACGCGTGCCACTCGCCCACACCACGCGATCGTCAACGACCGAAAGCCCGCGGAACGAGGCGGTGGTCTCGACTTTCAGCGACTCCCACGCCGGTGACTGGCCGAGAGTCGCGCTCGGTGCAAGCACCGGCGACAGGACGGCAAGCAGTCGCAACCGGTTGTGCCAAAGGGAGATAACCATGTGGTGGAATCTTCTCGGCGGTCTTCCTCGCGGCAACCAGGCCAGCGTTTCCAGGCCCCTTTGCCGGTTGCCCGCCGCCGGCCGGCCCCGCTGCCCGTTGGTCGACACCCGCTTACCATTGCTCCATGCCTTCGCTTCTCCGGACGCGTTTCCTCGTTGTGGGTAGTGGGGTTGCCGGGCTTCATACCGCATGGCGCGCCTCGGTCGGCGCCGACGTCATGCTGCTGACCAAGCGGTCGCTCTTCGACAGCGCTACCGCGTACGCCCAGGGTGGCATCGCCGCCGCGTTAGGTGGCGGAGACTCGCCCAAGCTGCACTGGCAGGACACGTTGGCCGCCGGTGCCGCGCTTTGCGACGAGGAAGCGGTCCGGGTCCTGGTCGAGGAAGGCCCGGCGCGTGTCCGCGAACTCCAGGTCGCCGGCGCCGAGTTCGACCTCACGCCCAACGGGGCGCTGAAGCTCGGTCGCGAGGCAGCGCACTCGCGCCGACGGATCGTTCACTCCCACGGCGACCGCACCGGCGCTGAAGTCGCGCGCACATTGGTCGAACGGGTGCAGGAGAGCAAACGCACCCGCGTACTGGAGCGCACCCGTGTCCTCGACCTGATCGTCGAAAACGGCCGCTGCGCAGGCGTCCGCGCCAGCGTTGCCGGGGAAGCCATTGAGATCCGGGCGGACGCCACGGTGCTTGCGACCGGCGGCTGTGGACAGGTCTACCGCTACACGACCAACCCGGTCGTCGCGACGGGCGACGGCTACGCAATTGCCCATCGAGCCGGCGCCCGACTGGCCGACATGGAGTTCGTCCAGTTCCACCCGACCGCGCTCGATACGCCTGAAAACCCGTTGGCGCTCGTGTCCGAGGCGGTGCGTGGTGAAGGTGCCATCCTGCTCAACGGCGACCGGCGTCGTTTCATGCCCGAACGTCACCGGCTCGCCGAACTCGCGCCACGTGACGTTGTCGCGCGCGAGATCTTCGCGGAACGCCAGCTCACCGGTCAGGTTTTCCTTGATGCGCGAGGCATGGCCGCGACTTTTCCTGAGCGTTTCCCCGGGATTTTCGCCCTCTGCACCGCACGCGGCATCGATCCGCGCACCGACCTGATCCCGGTCACCCCCGCTGCGCACTACATGATGGGCGGCATCATCACCGACCTGGCTGGACGTTCGCGGTTGACGCACCTCTACGCATGTGGCGAAGTGTCCTGCACCGGCGTGCACGGCGCCAATCGCCTCGCGTCGAACTCATTGCTCGAAGGCCTGGTGTTCGCCGAGCGCATCGCGCGCGACCTGGAAAAGGTGCCGGAGGTTCCCAGCGCGCGGCGTGCCGAACGGTGGTCGGTTCCCCGCCTGCGTGACCGGGGTGCCGCGCAGGTGGCCGCGGATACCGTTCGCGCACTCATGTGGGAGAAAAGCGGCATTGACCGCGATGCACGCGGGCTTCGTGAGTGTCTCGCCACGCTGTCGGGCATCCATGACCGCCTCCCAGCGGGCGCCACAGAAGAACTGAACCTCTGTGAGACCGCGATCCTGATCGCCACCTCCGCGCTTGCCCGGAAAGAATCTCGCGGCGGACACCATCGGACTGATTTCCCGAAGCCAAGACGAGGCTGGGCACGAAAGCACATTGAACTGTGAGGAGACAGGAGGCAGGAGGCAGGAAGCAGGGAAGGAACGAAACGGTTGAAATCTTGAGGGCCCGCAGGCGACAGCCGCGGGCCCTCATTCATCCCCTGCTTCCTGCCTCCTGCTTCCTGTCTCCTCTCTAGATTCAACCCATGGTCGCCACGTCACCCAACGGGCTACAGGAACACATCAAGGCGCTCGCGAAGGAGCGCAACGCCGTCATCCTCGCGCATAACTACGAGCGACCGGAAGTCCAGGACCTCGCCGATTTCGTTGGCGACTCGCTCGGCCTCTCGCGCGAAGCGGCGAAGACCGGGGCCGATGTCATCGTCTTCTGCGGCGTGCACTTCATGGCCGAGACGGCCGCGATTCTCTCGCCCCGGAAGACCGTGCTGCTGCCGGATCTCGCCTCTGGCTGTTCCCTGGCCGACACGATCAACGCCGACCAGCTCCGCGCGTGGAAAGCCGAGTACCCGGGCGCGGTCGTCGTTTCGTACGTCAACACGACTGCCGCGGTGAAGGCAGAAAGCGACTACTGCTGCACCTCAGGCAACGCGGTGGAAATCGTGAACTCGATCCCCGCCGACAAGGAAATCCTTTTCCTTCCCGATCTTTTTCTCGGCGCACACGTTCGCCGTGTCACGGGTCGGCAGAATTTCCACGTCTGGCTCGGCGAGTGTCATGTGCACGCAGGAATAACGCCGCTCAGCCTGGCCCGGCAGCGCGCCGAACACCCCGGCGCCGAGCTTCTCGTGCACCCGGAATGCGGCTGCGCGACGAGTGTGGTCGAAGCCATGTCGGCGGGATCCATTCCGTCTGATGGTGTACAGGTGCTGTCCACCGAAGGCATGATCCGGCGCCCGGGCGAGTCCGGAAACAAGGAGTTCATTGTTGCGACGGAGACCGGAATTCTTCATCGTCTGCGACGTGCGAATCCTGACAAGACGTTCTATGCCGCGTCTGACCGGGCCGAGTGCCAATACATGAAGATGACAACGTTGCCGAAGGTGCTTGCCTCCCTCGAATTGATGCAGCATCGGATCACCGTGCCTGACGACGTTGCGGCGCGTGCAAGACTCGCGCTCGAACGTATGGTCGCGGTCGGTGGTAACGCACCGCATCAGCCTCTGGCGGGTGTCGCCGGATTCGATCCCGGGGAGTAATCTCCGCAGAACCAGACATGCCCGAATTGGAGCCCAACGTCCCACCACCGCGCCGCGTCACCCCGCTGGAAATGCCCGCGGTCGCGCGCGACGGACTGCGGTTTCCGCTGACGCGGGAGCAACTCGTGGCTCGGGTCAAGGACGCGCTCGAGGAAGACGGCGCGTTCAACGACGTCACCACCATCGCCACGGTACGAACCGATCGCCGCGCACGCGCATCGCTGGTCGCGCGGCAGGGCGGCACGATCGCCGGGATCCCGTTCGCCCTCGAGTGCTTCCGGATGCTGGATCCGAAAGTCTCCATGCGCGTGGACAAGGAAGACGGCAAGCGGACGATGAAGGGCGACACCGTCATCTACATCAGCGGTCACGCCCGGGGCATGCTCTCCTCCGAACGCGTGGCGCTGAATTTCCTCATGAGGCTCTCGGGGGTCGCGACGCTGACGTCTCGTTATGTGGACGCGGTCCGCGGTACTGCCGTGCGCATCCTCGATACACGCAAGACGACGCCGGGGTGGCGGAGCCTGGAGAAGTACGCGGTCCGCGCCGGTGGAGGCACCAACCATCGGATGGACCTCGCCAGCTCGGTCCTCATCAAGGACAATCACCTGGCCGCGGTGGATGGCAATGTCGAGATCGCGATCCGCCGCGCCCGTGAACTTGCGGCCGGCGCGCGGATCGAGATCGAGTGCATAACGGCGGAGCAGGTCGCGGCGGCGGCAGCGGCGGGCGCCAACATCATCCTGCTGGACAACATGCCGCTGGACCTGCTGCGCGAGTGCGTGAAGGTCACCGCAAAGCGCGCGGAGCTCGAGGCATCAGGCGGGGTTACGCTCGACAACGTCCGTGCCATCGCGGAAACCGGCGTGGACATGATTTCCGTGGGCGCGCTGACCCACTCTGCGCCGGCATTGAACCTGGCGCTCGACTTCGAGTGAACCGCGTTTGCGAGGAGCGTTCGCGCCGGCTCGCCGACCTGGCGGCTCAGGGCGCCACCCTCGCTCAGGTTCGTCGAGAACCGTCAGCGCCGCTGCTGGCCGAGTGCGACGTCTGTGGCTCGGCCGATCTCGCGGAGGTTCGCTGTAAGGTCATCTGCAGGAATTGCCGGACCATCCTGCAGAGTTGCGCCGATCTTTAGGTGAGCGACTAGCGACTAGCGACTACCGATTGCAATCTGCGATCGGCGAATCTCGGGTCCACTGTCGGCGTAACCGCGGAGAACATCGTAACCACGGTCACGGTAACCGGTGCGCTGGCTACGCCATCGACGACTGCCGTGATATTCGCGTCGCCTGGCTGTCCACCCTGTACCACACCAGCATTGGTTACCGATGCCACAGGCTGGTTATCGGTAAGCCAGGTGACCGTTCGACCCTGAAGCGAAAGCACGTTGCCGGCGCTGTCTCTCGCAACAGCGAGCAATTGCCCTTGCATACCGCCAGTCAGGTTCAGTGAGCCCGGGGTGATAGTCACACTCGACACCGGGACCGGCGTGATCTGTGCGAGGATGGACGAGTTGACCGTGCCATCGCACGTCGCCGTGATGTTCGCTTGTCCCACTGACAGCGCGCTTACCAGTCCGCCGTTGCTGACAGTTGCGGCGATCGGGTTTCCTGAATTC
>DATMBT010000256.1:0-3381 GCA_035559475.1 Gemmatimonadaceae bacterium | reverse complement strand
GGAACACCCGACCTCGACGGGTTCCGCAACCAGCGGGTTCGCGCCGCGCAAACAACGCCGCTCTTTTCACGCGCCGGCGGTCTGCTGGGCATGATCACGACGTACTGGGGCGACGTTCATCGCCCCTCTGAGCGTGACTTCCGGTTGTTCGACATCCTTGCTCGTCAGGCAGCCGACCTGATGGAGCGCAACCAGGCAGAGGAAACGCTTCGCCGGAACGAACGCGACCTGAAAGAGGCGGACCGCCGAAAGGACGAGTTCCTGGCCACGCTGGCACATGAACTCCGGAATCCCCTCGCGCCGTTGCGCACGAGCCTCGAGCTGATCCGCCTGTCCGGCGACACACCGGGAGCAGTGGAAGACGTTCGCTCCATGATGGAGGAGCAGCTGGCGCAGCTGGTGCGGCTCGTCGATGACCTGCTGGACGTGTCGCGCATCACGTCGGGCAAGGTCCGGCTGCACCGGCAGCCCACGTCGCTGGTCACGCTGGTGAACGCAGCCGTGCATGCCAACCAGGCCGCGCTCAACGCCGGCCGCGTATCGCTGCACCTCGCCATGCCTAACGTACCGGTGCTGCTCGATGCGGACCCGACGCGATTCGTGCAGGTGCTGTCGAATGTCCTCCACAACGCGGTCAAGTTCACCGATGCCGGCGGTCACATCACCATCTCGGGCGCGCTCTCCGGCACCGACGGCGACGCGTCGCGCGACGTGGAGCTCGTCGTCTCGGACACCGGCGTCGGGATCACGAAGGAAATGCTGCCCCGCGTCTTCGAGCGGTTCACCCAGGACGACACCGTGGTGAACCGGGCGCAGACCGGCCTGGGGATCGGGCTCGCACTCGCGAGGCAGCTCATCGAGCTGCACGGCGGCACGATCGAGGCCCGGAGTGACGGACCCGGCCACGGCAGCATGTTCACCATCCGGATGCCTGTTCACGACGGCGTCGTGGAGCAGCGCGCCGCGACGCCACCGCAGGAGGCGCCTCGCACCAGCCGCCGCGTCGTGGTCATCGACGACAACCCCGCGGCAGCGACCGCAATGCAGCGGCTCGTCAATGTGTTAGGCGGGGAGTGCCGCGTCGCGTACGACGGCGAAAGCGGCCTGACGCACGTGCGGGAATTCCAGCCCGACATTGTCATCCTGGACATCGGGATGCCGGGAATCGACGGCTACGAAACGTGTCGTCGCATCAGGGCCGAATTCGGGCCGCAGCTTCTCGTCGTGGCGCTGACCGGATGGGGACAGGATCGCGACAAGCGGAAAGCCTGGCGTGCCGGTTTCGACGTGCACCTGACCAAGCCCGCTGATCCCATCGCGCTCGAGACCCTTCTCTCGGGCTCGATACCGCAGTCCGTCGACCGCGCAACCGTCACAACCTGACCGGCTGGATGACGCGAGCCGGACCCGTGCGGCAAGTGCACCTAGGCCCCGTGGACCCGTAGCGTTTTTCATCGCCAGCTTCGACGCTCTGTCATTGCGGTCCTCGGATGCGACAAGCCTGGAACTTCGTGGTGAGGTCGGTGGTGAGCGGCCTGCTTGTCATCGTGCCGGTGTACCTTGCCGCACTGCTGGTGGGGAGGGTCCTCCAGTCCCTGGCGGGTCTGGTGCAACCACTCGCAGGGTTGCTTCCGGATTGGCTCCCCGCCGAGAACCTGCTCGCGCTGTTGCTGGGACTGTTGATCTGTTTCCTCATCGGTGCCTCCTTGCGTACGCCCACGGGTCGAGCGGCGCGTGAGCGAATGGAGACGTCCGTTTTCGAGAAAATCCCTGGCTACTCGCTCTTTCGCGGCCTAACGCGGCAAATCGCGGGCGTAAGTTACGAAAATGTGTGGAAACCGGCGCTCTCCGAGATCGAAGACGCGCTGGTTCCCTCGTTCATCATTGAAGACCTGCCCGACGGCAGCTACACCGTGTTTGTCCCCTCGGTGCCGACCCCCCTGGCCGGGGCGGTCTATATCCTGCCTCGCGAACGAGTGCACCCGCTGGACATCCCGTTTGCCGACGCGATCAAGACCGTCGTGCGGTGGGGCGCCGGTTCGGGCAAACTCGTCGCTGCCATGAAACGATAAGTCCGGTAATGGCAGTGCTCGTATTTGCTTAGGTCCTATACCTCTGCTGCCGGTGTCGCGGGAAGTTTCAGGGACGAATAGCGGAAGCCGCGCGAACGCCCTGGCGCCGCGTCTTTCGAGGGCCACGTGCGGTGGCCGGCAACCGCTCCCCCGTGGAAAGGAGATTGACCATGAGAGCCGAACTTACCGAAGTCGTCGAAACCGAGTTGAAGCGTTTCGCGGCCGACCTGAACCTGACGGATGCACAGAAGGCACAGCTGAAGACGGCGCTCGAGAACGCCCACACGAAGATCGACGAGTACAAGGCAAAGAACCCGACGGCAACGCGGGCGGACGCCATTGCGAAGCTCAAGGAGAATCGCACCGAGCTGCGCGGGCGACTCGAGAAATTCCTTACGCCGGAACAACTCACCAAGTGGGATGCCGGCGTGGCGAAGGCGAAGGACTACCTTGGCGAACCGATCACGCAATAAACGAATCATCGAGCAGGGCGGGCGCGCCGATAGGCGGGCCTGCCCGGCCCGACCGTCAAGTGCCTGACGAGTGTGATCAATGAAGACCAGTCGCTTGACGGCTGGTCTTTCGTTCTCAGAACGTGTAGCTGATGGAAAGCGTCGTCCCGAAGTCGTTCCGTGGCGCCCCGGCTGACTGTGGCTTGCTGTCGAACGAATCGAAGAGCGTCACGGTCAACATGAAATCCGCCACCAGTTCGTACGACACGCGGAATGTGTTATCCAGACGAACGCGGCCCGGAATCGAGATGCTGGGGAAAACGGAACTCGTGATGTTGGCATCGAGCTTGGGCCGGTCGTAACGAAACGCGCTGAATGAGGCGCCGAGGTATCCCTCGTAGCCGGAAGACGTCGAATCATTGGAGAAGTACTTCTCCTGCGTCGCAACGAGGCCTCCTGAAGCCCACAGGTCGACGTGATTGGATTTGGACAGCGTTCGCGCGCCGAAGGCCAGCACCCTCAACCGGCCCGCCAGGTCCAGCTCGTCGTTGCGCTCGAAACCGCCGCCCAGTCCGGCACTCCAGCGAAGCCCGATGAACACTCGTTCGGTGAAGCCCGCGGTGAAGCGCGCAGTCTCGTCCGCGTCATCGCGAGCCTCGGCGAATGAGCTGTATTCGAGTGAGGTCTCTGCAATGCGCGCTCGATAGACCGCTTTGGCGCCGCTGGTGAGCTGAAAGGCACTGTGCGCCTTCTGGTACGACAGGCCGAGGTCGAGGTACCCGTTCATGCGCGCGAGCAGCGTTCGGCGGATCGGA
Source organism: Gemmatimonadaceae bacterium (assembly GCA_035559475.1). Lineage (GTDB taxonomy): Bacteria > Gemmatimonadota > Gemmatimonadetes > Gemmatimonadales > Gemmatimonadaceae > JABWBJ01. The sequence continues at coordinate 42 of DATMBT010000256.1, read as the reverse complement.
GTGATTGCGACAATCCTGGCCAACGGGATCGTGTCGGCGCCC
>DATMBT010000255.1:0-7010 GCA_035559475.1 Gemmatimonadaceae bacterium | reverse complement strand
CAGGCCAGTCGTCATCTTGTTCCAGGTCAGGCCGCCGTCGGTCGAGCGGTACACGCCGCCCTTGTCGTCGCCGGAGCGGAACGTCCACTGCTTGCGGTCGAAGTACCACATCCCGGCGTAGAGGATGTTGGGGTTCTGCGGGTCGATATCGAGATCGGCGGCGCCATGGCGGTCGTCGGTGTAGAGGACCTTCTTCCACGTGTCGCCACCGTCGGCGGTCATGAAGACGCCGCGCTCCTCGTTAGGGCCGTACGAGTGGCCGATGGCGGCGACGTAGACCTTCTTCGGGTCCTTCGGGTTGATCACGATGCGCGAGATGTGGCGCGTGTCGGAGAGGCCGAGGTGTTTCCACGTCTTGCCGCCGTCGGTGGACTTGTAGACGCCGTTGCCGAACGAGACGGAGTTGCGGACGTTCGCTTCACCCGAGCCAACGTAGATGACATCGGGATTACCCGGTTCCAATGCGAGGTCGCCGATCGATTGGACCGGCTGCTTGTCGAAAAGCGGCGTCCACGTGGTGCCGGCGTTGGTGGTCTTCCAGACGCCGCCGGATGCGCTGCCGACGTACAGGATCGACGGGTCGCCCGGTACGCCTTCGACGTCCGCCATGCGGCCCGACATGTTGGCCGGTCCGATGTTCCGGAACGAAAGTCCGGCGAACGTGGACTCCGGGAGCACGGCGGCAGGGGCCGGCGCCACAGTGCGCGCTCCCTGTGGGTGAATGACCGCTGGAACTACCAGAACCACCAGCGCAGTGGATAGCTGCCAGGCACGAAGCGACGGGGACATTCGAAGACTCCAGATTGGGGCACGCGCGGATCGAAGCGGCGCTACAGTAACCGCGACGGGCAGGCAACGTAAGCCGCTTGCCGATTGGCGTTTCGCCGTCGACGGCACGGTAACCGGGGCGTAAATTTGAGGCTTCCCGCCATGAGGTTCCCCAGGTCTTGAGCGTCGAGCTTCGCGAGCAGGTCCAGACGTCGCTTGGAACTGCGTACTCCATTGAGCGGGAGTTGGGTGGCGGCGGCATGTCACGGACCTACGTGGCGATGGAGCAGGCGCTTTCGCGACGGGTGGTGGTGAAGGTCCTGTCGCCGGAATTGGCCGCCGGTGTTTCCGTGGAGCGCTTCCGGCGCGAGATCATGCTCGCGGCCAAGCTGCAGCACCCGCACATCGTGCCGGTGCTGTCCTCGGGTGACGCGGATGGCCTGCCCTGGTTCACGATGCCGTATGTCGAAGGCGAGTCGTTGCGACATCGCCTTTCGCGCGGCGCGCTCGGGATCGGCGAGGCCACGGGGATCCTGCGCGATGTGGCGCGCGCACTCGAGTTCGCGCACGGCCACGGCGTTGTCCATCGCGACATCAAACCTGACAATGTGCTGCTCGCGGGGAGCAGCGCGACGGTAACTGATTTCGGCATCGCCAAGGCAATCACGGCGGCTCGCACGGGTCCGGAAGGCGCGACGCTCACGATGGCCGGCACCTCGATCGGATCGCCCGCGTACATGTCGCCCGAGCAGGCGGCTGGTGACCCGAACATCGACCATCGGTCGGACATCTACGCTTTCGGTTGCATGGCGTACGAGCTGCTTGCTGGCCGGCCGCCGTTTATCGGGTCGTCGCCCGCCAAGTTGCTCGGGGCACACCTCGGCGAGACGCCTCGCGACGTTCGCGAACTGCGCGTCGATGTACCGCCCGCGCTGGCGGACCTGGTGATGCGCAGCCTGGCCAAGGATCCCGACCATCGTCCTGGGCAGGCGAGCGACCTGGTTCGGGTCCTGGACTCGGTGACGTCGAGCGGCGCTTCGACAGCGGCGCCGTCGATCCTGGCGCCGAGGATCCGCGCCGGGCGTGCGTTGGCGTCATGGGCAGTGGCAACGGCATTGGTCGGGTTGACCGCCTGGGCTGCGACGGTGGCCATCGGCCTGCCGAGCTGGGTGATGCCTGGTTCGTTAGGCGTCATGCTGGCGGGGCTGCCGGCGATCGTGTTCACGGCGTGGGTGCAGCGGACCACGCAGAAGGCCTACACCGCGACGCCGACGTTCACGCCCGGTGGCACGCCGACGGGCCAGGGCACGCTGATGACCCTGGCGATGAAGGCCAGTCCGCACGTGTCGTGGCACCGGACGTGGATGGGCGGTGCGATCGCGGTCGGCGCGTTCGTGGTGCTGGTCGTCGGCTGGATGGTCATGCGGGCGCTGGGCATCGGGCCGGCCGGCTCGCTCATCGGCCGCGGCGCGTTCGGCGCGAAGGAAAAGCTCGTCGTTGCCGACTTCCGGAGCCCGGCGAACGATTCGACGTTAGGCGCCACGGTCGCCGAGGCGATTCGGACCGACCTGACGCAGTCGGCGAACCTGAGCGTCATGACGCGCGCCGCGGTGCGGGACGTCATGCAGCTCATGCAGAAGGCTGCCGGTGCGTCGATGACGTATGAGATCGCCCGTGAGGTAGCGACGCGCGAGGGCGCAAAGGCCCTGCTCGACGGCGCCGTCGATCGCGTTGGAACCGGCTATGTCGTGTCGGCGCGCCTGGTGTCCGCGCTCGACGGCGGTGAGCTGGAGACCTTCCGAGTGACGGCGGCCAACGACGGCGAACTTATCGCCTCGCTTGGCGAGCTGGCGAAGGATGTCCGCGAGCGCGTCGGCGAATCGCTGAAGAGCATCCGCGAGACGAGGGCATTGGAGCGCGTCACGACCGCGTCGCTGCCTGCCCTCAAGAAGTACGTCGAAGGCATGTACCAGATCGAGGCGCTGGGCGACAACGATCGGGGCCCGGCGCTGCTGTACGAAGCCGTCGCGCTGGACTCGACTTTTGCGATGGCCTGGAGACGCATCGCGGCATCGTTGTCGATCTACGGCCCTACGAGGCGAGCGGCCCAGATGGCCGCCATCGAGAAAGCTTACCGGTACCGCGACCGCCTCAGCGACAACGAGCGCCTGACGACGGAGGCCGGCTATTACAGCTTCGGGCCCAATCCGGATCTCGAGCGATCGGCGGCTGCGTACGAAGCCATCCTCGAGCGCGATTCAACGAGCAGCCCCGCGCTCAATAACGGCGGATTGAGGTACGCGCAGATGCGGAACTACGCACGCGCGGAGGAACTGCTGCGCCGTGCGACTGCTGTTCCTCAGCCCTTCGGAGGGGCGTTCACGAATCTGGTCGGGTTACAAGTCGCTATGGGCAAACTCTCGGCGGCAGAGTCGACACAGGCGGCATTCCGGTCGAGGCTGCCCTCCAACACGGGACGTTGGTATAGTGATGCCATCCTCGCTGTTGGGCGCTCAGACCTGGCCAGGTCGGACTCGATCGCACGCGCCGCATTCGCAGACCCGAAAGCAGCGTCGTCGCGCGAGTTCTCAGCCATCCAACTCAAGCAAAGTGCCCAGGTGGGCGGGAGAATTCGCGAGGCGCTCAACTGGCTCGGTGAGGTCGCGGAATTGCAATCCGGAGAGGCGCAGACGCGGCTGCCCGCGCTACGTGCCGCTCTCGATTCAGCGTTCCTGCGAGCGTTCTTCGTGGGTGACACGGCCGCTGCACGAGAGCAGATCCGGCGTGCGCTTGCGAAAACGCCGATGGAATCGCTACAGGCGTCTGAGCGCCCGTGGCAGCAAGTGCTATACCTTGCCTCGGCGTCCGGTGATGCTGCAGCCGCACGAGGCGCATTGCAGGCATTCGAACGAGACCTGCCACAGATGGGTGTCGAGCAGGCGTCAGGCGCGCTCGCTGAGGCGCGAGGACACGCGGCGCTCGCCGCGGGCCGTGCCGCGGACGCGATACCTCTCTTCAGGGAGGCCGATCGGACGTATGCTTCCTGTGCTCGATGCGCAATGATCAATCTCGCACGCGCATTCGATCTTTCGGGCAAGAGGGATTCAGCGATCGCATATTTCCAGCAGTTCGTCGATACTCCTCATGGGTATCTCGATGAGGACCAGGACTGGCTCGCCGGCTCATACAAGCGTCTTGGCGAGCTGTATGAATCGACCGGAGACCTGCCCAAAGCAGCGACGAACCTCGAGAAGTTCATCGAGCTCTGGAAGAACGCCGATCCAGAACTGCAACCGAGGGTTCGTGATGCGCGCGCACGGCTCGAGCGCATCCGAGCGGAGATGGCGCGAAAAGGGTAAGAATGTAGAGTGCAGAATGCAGAGTGCAGAATGCAGAATGCAGAGTGCTGAATGCAGAACTGTCCACGACCCCGACCCCCCAACCAATGCGCAAACTCGTTAGCGTCTCTCTATTGATCCTCCTCGCAGCCTGCACCGCCAAGGACGCCTCGCCGCCCGCAGACAGCATGACGCCTGCCGCGACGGGTAGCACGCTGACGAGCGACCTCCTCGCGGATCTTGCCCAGGTCGAAAAAAAGTTGGTCGACCTGGCGGGCGCGATTCCCGAGAGCAAGTACAACTGGCAGCCCGACAGCGCTCGTTCCATTCGGAGAGTCCTGCTCCACGTTGCCTCCGACAACTACCTGATGCCGGCGATGCTCGGACACACGCCTGATCCCGCCACCGGCATAACGACGGACTACGCCACGGCCCAGGCGTTCGAGGCGAAAAACCTCCCGAAGGACTCTGTCATCGTGGAACTGAAGAAGTCGTTCGCGTTCGTGAAGCAGGCGCTGACGTCCACGAGCTCGGGCAAGCTGGTTGAGCCGGTCACGATGTTCGGCGAGTCGTTCACCGGGCAGTCGGCCTGGATTCTCGCAGTGACGCACCTGCACGAGCACCTCGGACAGATGATCGCGTACGCGCGGACGAATGGCGTGAAACCGCCCTGGAGTTGACATAGTTCAGAGCTTCGGCAAGAACACTTGAACCGCGGAGAGCGTGGAGGACTCCAAGCCATTCTGGGTTCCTTTTGCGGCCTCCGCGGTTCAATGCTTTCTGGAGTCCTGAGTGCAACTAGGGGTTTCGGGTAGGCTCAGGTGTCTTCCTGCTACATGAAAGCCCCGTCCATCACTTTCGCCGTGGCCGTGCTGTGCCTCGCGTTCGCCGGTTGCAACAGCGACAATCTGGCGAACACAGGCGATGAACTCGCGTCAGGCTCGTGGGGCGGCGAGGACGTGTGGGTGGATGCGCAGACGGCAGATGTGCACGTGCATGTAGGATGCACTAGCGGCGATTTCCCGGCACCAATAGCGCTCGACGACAACGGTCGGTTCAGCGTCGCCGGCAGCTACCACCTTCACCTCTACCCGGTCGCGTTCGGCCCCTCATACCCCGCACAGTTTGCGGGAGTCGTGAACGGGAATCGCCTGACGTTTACGGTGGCTGTGAACGACACCGTGGAGAAAAAGCTTGTGGTGCTTGGTCCGGCCGTCGTCACGCTCGGACGCCAGCCACAGATGGGACCGTGCCCGATCTGCACCGCCGAGATGCGTAAGGCGCGTGCTATCCAGCGTAGCGAGTAAGCGTCAGGACGATCTCGAAGACGATCAGCAGGATGATCGCGATCTCGAGAAGCTCCGCCCGGCGCGACTGCACTTCGGCGTTCAGCATCCCATAAGTCTCGCGCAGGATCGTGAGCTTGCGATCGATGCCGGCCTTCCACGTGCGCGCGCGATACAACTCGAGCGCCGTTGAATAGAGTCGCGCCAGGTACACATCGTCGGTCACCTTGAGCGCGTTCTCGGATCGCTCGACCAGTTCCGTGATTTCCGCGATCAGCACCTGCATCGACTCGAGGAGCCGAGCGTACCCTGCCCCGATCACCTTGCGCCGGCGCACACGCGCCCGCTCGATCCGGTCGTAGAGCTTCGGCAACTCGGCGTCCAGCACCGCATCGAAGTAGCGCAGCTCCAGCAACTGCGCGTTCGCGAACTCGAGGATGTACTCGACGTCCGAGTCCGCGTTGGAACGCTCCACAATGAGCGCGTTGTCCCAGCTCAGGATCGCGAGATCGTCCGCGTAATACGAAAACCGGTGCGGCAGCAGTTCCCGGAGCGCTTCTTCCGACAGCGGGCGGGTCTCGCCGAGCAGCAACGGCGCGAGGTCAACGTCCTGGATGAGCGCACGCGGCAACCCCGCGCCGTCTTCACCCTGCGCGTTGGTGATGTGATAGACGACATAATCCTCGCGTACATCCGCGATCCGCGGCCGCTCGATGGCCGTACCTATCCGGTCGACCAGGCGGCGTAACTCCTTTTCGAGCAGCACGGGAATCTCGCGTGCTTCGTCCACCGCGCGACCGAAACGGGTGAACTCCGGCCACGTCAGTGATCCGCCAGCGTCCACCCGGGCACGCATGGACACGACACCGAAGTCGAAGACGCGCGCCGAAACTTCGACCGCGGCCCGCTGGCCGAGGATGTCCAGCATCTCTCTGCCTAACGCTACCGTGATCGGCGGGTTCGGGATCTGCAGCGCCTGGGCCTCGCCACGTACCGGACGGACACGTTCGGGTGAGCTGGACGCCAGCTTTTCGATGGCCTGGTCGAGGTGGATCTCGCCACCGACGTCGAACAGCCGGTACACGACCGCGCGACCGGTGACCACCAGACCGGGGTCGGGGGTCGCGGGTCGGGGGGCGCGAACAGTGGGTTGGGGGTCGCGGGTCGGGGGTCGGGGAGACGACATGCGTTGAATTGATACCCCCTGCGTTGAAATGGTACGGTTTGTAACGGCAGTCTGGGCGATCTTGAAGCCAACCCATCCCTACCGTGCCAGCCCGCTCTTTTCGCGACCTCCGCGTCTGGTCGCAGTCTGTGAAGCTCGTCTCCGAAGTCTATCGCACGACGCAATCCTTCCCTGCCCATGAACGATTCGGACTTATTGCGCAGTTGCGTCGGGCCGCGGTGTCCATTCCCGCGAACATTGCCGAAGGTTACGGCCGCTCAACGCGAGGTGAATACCTGCACCAGCTCTCGGTCGCCCGCGGCTCGGCGAATGAAGTCGAAGCGCTGTTCGCCGTCAGTGAGGAACTCCGAATCGTGGAGCCGGCGGACTTGAGTATTGTGCTGTCGCTCCTGGATTCCACACAAAGAATGTTGACTCGACTCAAGTCGAGCC
>DATMBT010000254.1:0-2754 GCA_035559475.1 Gemmatimonadaceae bacterium | reverse complement strand
GCCTGCTCCTAACGAGCGAGGGAAAGAACGCACCGCTTTTTGTCGTATCCTGTACGTTGCCGGCGTCGTAGCACGCATGCCATCGTTGCGGGGAATCACCAATTCGACCTAGAATGCACCGCGTCGCAACAACCAGGCTCGCTGCCTGAAAACCCGCGCCACGGACGAATGTCTCCCCGCAAAGGCAGAAACAGGCAACAAGGCAAGCCATCGAAGTCGGCCACACCAAAGGCATCCGTCGCGGTGCCGCCAAGGCCGCCGACGCCAAAGTCCTCACCCGCGGTCGCGCCTGCGGCGACAACGCGCAGTTCACGCCCGCCGACGCCCAGATCGTCTCCCGCGATCGCACCTGCCCCGGTGACGCGCAGCTCGCGGGCCCCCGTGGACCTGGCGCGAGCCCTCATCAACGCGTGGCGTGTCAACGAGCGAATCAACCAGGAGTTGCTCTCGCTCATTGCGCCTCACATCTGGCGCGCCTTCCCAACGTCATCGAAGCGACGCAACATCGCCACCACCTTCGCGCACATCCACAACGTGCGTTGCATGCGCATCAAGATGAGCCACACGGAAGTCGTCGTACCGGAGCGGCTGGAGCGCGCCGAGGTCAGCGCCGACGAGGCTCGGAAGGCGCTGGCCGTCAGCGCCGATGCGATGGCTCAGCTCATCGAACTGGGCCTCGCGGCCGGCGGGCACGTGCCTAACTACAGGCCGGACGTGGTGGCGATGGTGTGCGGAGCCATGGTGCACGAGGCGCACCACCGGGGGCAGATCTCACACTGGGCCCGCGAACTTGGCGTCCCGCAGACTCCCGAGCAGCAACTGCGTCTCTGGGAGTGGGACAAGCTGCACAAGATGGTAAACAGCGGTACCTGATCGGCGCAGGAGAGGCGCACCATGCGGCTGCACCGACGGACTTCGATCCTCCTGGCAGCATCCCTGACCGCATGTCATGCGGCAACGCCGGCCTTCACCGATGCCTTTCACGAGCTCATGATGCCGGCGGTGCCGTTGCTCGGCGCGCGATCGTGAAGTAGGCGCGGTCCCTGCTTCAGTCATTGCCGAGGTCACGCCTGACGATGCGGTTCGCCGCTGCCGCCGCGCCGAATCCGTTGTCGATGTTCACCACGGTCACGCCCGCCGCGCACGAGTTGAGCATCGTGAACAGCGCCGCCAGGCCGCCGAGGCTCGCTCCATAACCGACACTGGTGGGGACGGCGATGACCGGACAGGCCACGAGCCCACCCACGACCGAAGGCAGCGCGCCGTCCATGCCCGCGACGACGATCGCCACACCGGCCCTGGTGAGCGCGTCACCCTGCGCGAGAAGCCGGTGGATACCCGCCACGCCAACATCGTTGAGCCGCGCCACGGTGTTGCCCATCGCGATCGCGCTCTCGGCGGCTTCCTCGGCGACAGGCAGGTCGCTCGTCCCGGCCGTCAGGATGAGGATTGATCCGCGGTTCGTTGACGACGGCGGCGTCCCGATGCGCACGGTGCGCGCCATGTCGTTGACGACTGCGTCCGCGAATCGCACGCACAGTGCCTGACGAGTGCTGGCGTCGGTGCGCGTGACCAGTGCCGAGGAGCCGTGTTCCAACAACCGCTCCGTGATGGCAACGACCTGCTCGGGGTTCTTCCCTTCGCCGTAGATGACTTCCGGGTAACCCTGCCTCAGGGCGCGGTGGTGGTCGATAGTGGCGAAGTCGAGTGACTCGAACGGCGCCATCGACAGCTGCCTGATAGCGTCCGCCGGCGCCAACGCACCGGACGACACTTGCTGCAGGAGTGCGAGAACACGTGAGCGATCCATTTGGTGCTTTGATGGCAAGTGCCGAGTTGAAACATGACTCCGCAAAACATTTTACCACGGGGGTCACGGGGGTCACGGGGGTCACGGGGGTCACCCGCGACTCTCCACCCTCGATCAATCTCCGAAAGGCTTCCTGTGGTGACGGCTATGTGACGCTAAGCATGCCTATTTCACCATGCGATTACATCATGTTACGGGCGAAATCGTTCGAGCGGCATTGAGGGTCCATTCCGCGTTGGGACCCGGATTACTCGAGAGTGCCTATCGGACGTGCCTTTGCCACGACCTTGTTCAACGCGGCCGGCAGGTAAAAACAGAACTGCCACTGCCGGTAGTGTATGACGGCGCCAAGATCGACGTGGGGTACCGAATCGATCTGTTGGTGGACGAGACCGTAATCGTGGAGCTGAAAACCGTCAGCAAGTTGATGCCCGTCCACCATGCACAATTGCTGTCCTATCTCCGACTGAGCCAACGTCCCGTTGGGCTTCTAATCAATTTCCACGTCTCCCGACTGCGAGACGGAATCAAGAGGATCGTGAACTAGCTCAAGTGCACCAACAACGGTGGAGCAAGGGTCTTCCCCGTGACCCCCGTGACCCCCGTGTTAAAGTGTTTTCCGGAACGTTCAGCTGGCGAGGGCTTCAATCGAAGCGCTTGGCGACCGAAGGTAGTCAGCGAAGATCCCCTCAACCTCACTCAGCGAATCCACGGCATGGAGGCGCCGGCGAAGGTCCGCAGAATCCGGCAGCCCCTTCACGTACCAGCCGAGGTGTTTGCGGAATTCAATCGCCGCCCCGCGTCGGTCCGGCTCATAATCAGCCGCCATCCGCGCGTGCTTCAGCGCAATCGCGAACCGCTCGTCGACCGGCGGCGGCGCGGGTACGTCGCGGCCGTCAAGCATCGCGCGGACCTGGGAGAAGATCCACGGCTGGCCGAACGAT
>DATMBT010000253.1:0-17219 GCA_035559475.1 Gemmatimonadaceae bacterium | reverse complement strand
GGGTTGCACGCCCGGCTACTGGAAGCAGGATCAACACTTCGACAGCTGGCCGAACCCGCCGTATGCGCCGAACAACAGCTTCAACACAACGTTCGGGATTGGCACGAACTGGTTCCCGAACTCACTGACACTGGTTCAGGCAGCCGGGCTGGGCGGGGGTGGCAAGAGCGCATTGGCCCGTCATGCCGTGGCTTCGTTGTTGAACGCGGCGACTGGGTTCTCCGGCTTCACGACAGCGCAGGTCATCGCTGCGGTCCAGGCGGCCTACAACAATGCTTCGCTCATTGAGACAAACAAGAACCTGTTCGCTGCCTACAACGAACAGCGCTGCCCGCTGAACTGACACGGTCCCCGCTGCACGACCGTCGCTCAAGTAACAGCGCGGCCCCGATCGAGTCTGATCGGGGCCGCGTTGCATTGCGGACTTCGTGTCCTCATCACGAATTCGCGTCGGGTCGCGGGCGATCCGTTCCCTTCGCTCGAAAGGAGCGATGGCTGCTCGCTCGAAAGGCATAAACCTGCGCCGCGAAACACGGCAGCGTTCGTTTCGGCGTCTACCTCCCGACGCCAGGGCGCAAATCGTTAGGTCCGCGCCTTAGGGCCATTGTGCGCTGGCGCGTGGACCTCGACTTCCAACATTGAAGGCATACCGCAGGTCCGGGTATAGCGCGCCCGCGAGCCCATGTGTGGGGATCGTCTGGTTAGGCGCGATGCGTCAACCTTTCGAGGGTGGAGGTGGAGTATGACCGAAGAAGCAAGAGTCGGAAGAATTGTGGCCGGTGCGATCGCACTGCTGGCCGCTGTCGCGTGCGCCGATCCGACGATGCCAACCCGCGCGCTCTTGCCGACGGAATTGTCCCGGCAAGTCCTGTCACCGGAAATCATCGACTATCTGCAGAACGGCTGGCCGGAAGGCCTTTTTGACGGTCAGGTCAGGGTCTGCAAGACGACCGAGGACGGAGCCCCGGGCGGAACGTTCACGTTCACCGTCTTCAAGGTAGGCACGGGCGTTGTTGCCCAGCCCCTCATCACGGTGCCGGAGGGTGGTGGCACCGTCTGCGAAATCGTGTACACGTCGCTGGTGCTCAATCACGATACTCCCGAGCAACTTCTCATTACCGAGAACACCGTTCCGAACTGGACCATCCAGGACATCGATATTCGTCGACTCCTGACGCTCGTCATCTTCAGTCAGGGCGGCTACATAGCGCCACGACTCGACGACGCGGTCACTATCGCGGACAGGCTGGCCACGGTGTTCATCAACAGCGACATGACCCGCATCGTGAGGTTCAGGAATACCTTCCAGGCACCACCGCCTGACGTCTGCGACTTCATCACCTTTGGACGCCTGGTGATCGAGGTTGGCGGTGAGAAGGTGGTCATCAGCGGCAACGCCGGTGGCTTCAACGCGGACCAGAGCATCAAGAACGAGTTCCACATCGAGGCGAACGGCGTGGATAACCACGTCGCGGATGCCTTCTCGTATGGTCCGATCACGTCTGGCCCGTTGTCGGATCCGGTGTTGTTTCCAAACTCGCGGATTGTGACCGGCACGGCGAAGAACGGTGTCGAGGTCGAGTTGCGAGTCTGGGACGGTGGTGAACCTGGCAAGGACACGGATCTGGTGTACGTGAAGCTCAACGGCTCCGAGTTACTCGGGCCGGGTGGCCAGTTCATCGACCTGGGCAACATGCAGTATCACAGCAACTGTCGCGGTCCGGGCTGAGCGACGATGCCCTGCGAGAAGCGCGGCCCCGATCGAGTGATCGGGGCCGCGTTTGTTGTATGCCTGCCGTCACGCTGTGGGGGCGTGCCCGTTCGATCACCGTGCGGAGTGGCCAATTGTCAAACGCTGCATAACGAGAGTGTGGCATCGACGACACAGGCGACCTGAACCGTAAGCGTTCGCAGGTTCTACTTCCGGATGACTTGCGTTGCGCCCCCTGACGTGCGCGATTTATTGCGAGCATACACTTGGGTTTTTTCCGTGTGATTCCTGTGGTCCGTTCACAGGTGGGTGGGTTCAGATTCAATCAAGAGGGGAGGCACGATGAAGACATTTGCTCGAGGCACTACCATGGCGTTGGCGATCGCGGCGTTCGCGATGGCCTGTGCCGATTCTGCGACTGCGCCACGGCGCGCGTTGCTCCCAGATGGAATCGCGTTGGCCGTTTCGACGACCGTCATCGACTTCCAGGGTGGCGGTAGCTATCCCACGGGTGTCGCCGATGGCTATGTGGTTCTCTGCAAGACCGGCGATGCTGCGGGCACGTTCAGCTTCTCGGTTGCGGTCACAGGTGGAGCGACCACCAACGTGACTCGCACACTCGGTGCAGGTGGCGGCACAGATTGCGGCACGGGGCCAGCCTTCGTTTCGGCGGTGTCCGGGAACGGTGCTCCCGATCAAGTCGTGATTACGGAAGCGACACAGGCCAACTGGGCGGTCACCAGCGTCGACATCGTGCAATTTCTGGCACGCGGGATCTTTGGTCCGGATCCGGGCCCTGGCGGATACACCACGCCGCGCCTGGACGACGCCTTCAGCGTCGCCAATCGTCAGGCGACGGTCTACGTCAACGGCGACATGGCTCGCAGAGTGACGTTCACCAACCACTTCACGCCGCCGCCGGTGACTGGTTGCACCTACACGAAGGGCTGGTATCGGAACAACGGCTCCAGCACGGTAATCGCCGTCGACGGCCGGTCCATTGCTGAGGCCCAAGCCATCTTTAACGCCACGCCGGGCAAGCCGGGCACCGTAACCTTCGGTGGCGACAACACGCTGCTCAACCTCTATCAGCAGCTACTGGCGGCCCTGAACAACCTCGGCGGCGATGCCAACGAGGACAACGGTCCGGCGGCGGTCGACGCTGCCATTGACGCCGCCCAGAACGGAACGGGTGGCTCGGGCACAAACATCACGACCACCCTGACCCAGACGGAAATGAGCGACTTGATCAACACGCTCAGCGCCTTCAACGAAGGGACGTTCCAGGGCTGGCCGCACTGCGACGACAACTGATCTCGAAGCGCAGGTCGAACAGCAGACCATCAGGGCCCCGGGTGACCGGGGCCCTGATGCTTTGCAGACGTTCACTCGCGGATGCTCACCAGCGCCGGATCAGTCGCGTCGTATAACGAGTCGATCAACGACTTGTAGTTCTTCTCGATCACCCGGCGCTTCACCTTGAGCGTGGGCGTGAGCTCGCCCCCCTCGACGGTGAAGTCGGAGCCTAACAACGCGATCTTCTTCGGCATCTCGAATGGCGCGAGCCCCGTCAGCTTTGACCGGACCTCCTTGTCCATCATCGCGGCCACGGACGGCATCGCCAGTAACTGCGACCGGTCGGTCCAGATCAGGTTCTTCAGCTTCGCCCACTTCTCGAGCTGCTCGTAGTTCGGCACGATCAGGAGCACCGGGAATTTCCGGCGGTCGCCGATCATCACGGCCTGCGAGACGTATTTGTTCGTCTTCACCAGGTTCTCGATCGGCTGCGGCGCGATGTTCTTGCCGCCGGCCGTCACGATGATGTCCTTCTTCCGGTCAGTGATCCGGATGAAGCCATCTTCGATCACGCCGATGTCCCCGGTGTGGAACCAGCCATCCGGGTCGATGGCTTCGCTCGTGGCTTCGAGCTTGTTGAAGTATCCCTTCATGACGTGCGGGCCGCGCGTGAGAATTTCGCCGTCCGGCGCGATCTTCACCTCGACGCCGTCGATCGGCTTGCCAATCGTGCCGATGCGGAAGTTGACCGGTGTGTTCACGCCGATGACGGGCGACGTTTCGGTCAGCCCGTATCCTTCGAGGATGGTGAGTCCCGCGGCGTAAAAGAACTTGTTGATCTCCGTCGCGAGCGGCGCACCACCGGACACGAAGTACCGCATGCGTCCTCCCGTCCGCGCCTGCAACTTCGAGAACACCAGCCGCTGCGCCAGCGCATACTGCAGGCTGAGCATGCCCCCGGGCTCCCGGCCCGCGAGTTTTTCGTCGGCCCAGCGATCGCCCACGGCACGCGCCCAGAAGAAAATCCGCTTCTTCAGTGCGCCGCCCGTGAGCGCATTCTCCAGCACGCGGGCATACATCTTTTCGTACAGGCGCGGCACGGACAGGGCAATGCTCGGCCTGACTTCCTGCATCGCGGCGGGCACCAGGTCGAAGTTCTCAACGTGCGCAATCGTCGTCCCCGTCGCGAAGAACCAGTAGTCCCCCATGCGCTGGAAAATGTGACACAGCGGCAGGAACGAGATCGCCACGTCGTTCTCGATAGGCACCACACGCCGAGTCCCCTCGACATTCGAGTGGATGTTGTCATGCGACAACATCACGCCCTTTGGCGCCCCGGTGGTTCCCGAGGTGTAAATGATCGTTGCCAGGTCATTGGGTGACACCGCCATGGCGGACCGCTCGTATTCCGCCGCGCGTTCCGTGGTATCGGCCGCCGCGCCCTTCGCCTCGAGGTCGCGGAGCGTGATGTTCGCGTCACTGCGCGCGCTTTCGTCGAAGGCGATCACATACCGCAGCCCGGTGCAGCGCGACCGTACGCCGGCGATCTTCGCCGCCTGCGCCGGCGTGGAGACAAAAATTGCGACTGCGCCGCTGTCCTCCAGCAGATACGGGATCTGCTCGGCGGGCAACGTTGCGTAGATGGGGACGTCCGCAAGGCCTGACGTCAGGCACGCGTAGTCGGCGAACGCCCACTCCGGCCGGTTCTCGGAGAGAATCGCGACCCGGTCACCGCGGGCGACCCCGAGCGAGGAAAGCCCAAGCGCAATGCGACGAACCCGTTCGAGGATCGTGGCGTGTGAAATCGGCTGCCACTTTCCGTCGACCCGCGCCATCATCGCGTCAGGCTTGTTGTACCGACGCGCCGCCGTGAAGAACAGCTGGTTCAGCGTTCCCGGCGGCGGACGATCACCCTCACCACGTGCATACATTCGAAAGTCCTCGCTCCACTGATGGGGACCTTCGATATGTTCGCGTCAGCGAACGCGCAGCGGAAGCACCAGGCGTGCCGGGGAGCCGATGAGCGGGGAGCCGCGATAAGACGCGAACGCGGTAATCACGGCCGAGTCAGGTGCGATGAGTCCGGGGACCACGCGGAGCCGCACACGGCGCGAAGCACGCCCCGTGTCGTCCGTGGTGTCGGCGTACGACGGTCGTCCGTTGTCGCCCACGAGGAAGATTTGCGTGGTGTCGTTTTCGGGAATGACGCGACCACCGGCCTCGAGCCGGAACTTCACGACCCACGACCTGACACCGGAGTCGGGCCCGGACAGGACGCGCACGACCAGTGGCTGCGATGTGTTCTGCTGAGGATCGTCCGGGACGACCCATGCCAGGGGAACAATGAGGTTAGAGGCCGAAAGCGAGTCAGGCGCCGCCTCGACAATCTCGACCTGCCTGACGACACTCTGGATACCGATCGTCGAGGCAAGCACCCCCACGTTTCCTGTGGCGGTCGATTCCGCGACCAGCAGGTCACCGCTGATGACGCGAAGAGACGGCTCCTGCGGAAAGAATTCGAGTGGGCCCGTGACCTCGTCGCCTTCGGCGTCGAAGAGCCGGGCCTTCAGTGGCGCCACGGCGCCCGTTGAGTCACGCAGGGTGTCGCCAGCCACGATGGACGGCGACGGCAGCTCGTCGAACACGATGGCGGTGACCTCATCCGGGTCTACCGAGAGGTCGCCACACGCCGCGACGACAACGACCCCGGCGACGAACACGCCGCTCCACCCACGTTTCACCGGAGTCGCTCTGCCAGGATCGTGGCGAGGTTGACGTAGGCCTGCGCCGCGGGGTCCGATGGGGTTCGCAGCACAACGGGCTGGCCGGCGGCGAAGGCGTCCACCGCGGCCACTGTGCGCGGAATGGACAGGTCGAACAGCATGTTGCTCGGCAGGTGCGAGCGCACGTACTGGGCAATCCGTTCCGACGCCGGGTTCGAGGGATCGTGCATGGTCAGCAGGATTCCGTCGAGCGTGAGTCCTTCGTTCCTCGCCACGATTTCCTGAATGCCGCGCAGGATCTGCGGCGTGGTCTGGAGCGCGAGCGGTTCACTCTGCAGCGGAACGAGGGCACGATCGCTCGATTGCAGGACGCGCTGCACCACGGGTCCAAGTCCCGGCGGTGTGTCAACGACCACCACGTCGCATCGCTCGCGGGCGATGGTGAGGAGTTCGTGAACGACATCGGTGCTCGAAACGAGGTTGATGTACTGCGTATGGTCCGCTTCATCGGTAACGCTTCCGGCGAGAATCACCCGCAACCAGGGCAGGGACGTCGGGAGTAGTACCTCCCGGAGCGAGCGCGTTCCCGAAAGGTAGTCCGCAAAGCCGTACGCAGCGTGGCCACGCCTCAGCCCTGCGCCGTACCTCACCGCACCCTGCGGGTCCATGTCGACGAGCAGGGTCTTGAGTCCACGCCTGGCGAAGGCTGCGGCAAGGTTCACAGACGTGGTCGTCTTTCCGACGCCACCCTTCTGGCTTACAACTGCGAGGACCTTCCCCACGCTATTGCTCAGGCGCTGGGGGGTGGAGGTCCTCGGAGCCGAGTTCAGTGCTGTCATGCGCCTTCAGCGCTTGCAGCGTTTCGCGCGCGTGATTGATCCATCGCTCGGGGTCGCCGCCGGACGGCGGTGCCGCAAGGAACGCTTCGAGGTGCTGGATGGCCGGCTCGCGTTCGCCGCGCCGTACGTGAAGGAACGCCAGCCCGTAATGGGGTCCGGACAGCGTCGGCCTCACGAGGAGTGCCTGTCGGTAGTACTTGATGGCCTCTTCGGCGCGATTCTGCCGCGTGAGCGCGATGGCGAGGTTCTGCAGGACCTTCGTGTCGTCCGGCTTGTCGCGCAGCGCAAGCTTGTACGACGTAATTGCGGCATCCAGGTCGCCCTGCCGTTCAAGCGCCAGCGCCTCGTTCAGGTAGTCGAGGCGCTGCGGCTTGAGTTCCTGCTCAGACCTGCCGCCAAACAGGCGGCTAATCCAGGACATTCTTCGGAGAAGACGTTGAGGCTGGACGGAGAAAGATGAATCCGAAACTAACGGGGGAAGAGCGCAAAGCGCAAAGCAGAAAAACAAACGACGCGAAATGGACGCGGGTCGCGGAGCACGGTCGACCGGGATACCTTGCGAGTGCGCACGTCCACCACTTCGCTCTCCTTCATGCCGCGACGCTACAAGGCCGACCCAGGCAAGGGGTATTTCCAGGTTGAATGGCCGCTTTTTGGAGAGCTGTCGCGGGCACTCGCACTGAAGGTTGCGCGCGCATACGACCCGGAGATCGTCGTGGGGATTGCGACCGCGGGTGTGATCCCAGGCGCAGTGATCGCCGCCATCCTGGATCGCGACTTCAGATCAATCCTCATCTCGCGTCGCCATGACGATGATGATGACGCGCCGGTGCGCCAGACGCCTGCGGTGCTTGGCGCGGCGCCGCAGGAAGTCGGTGGGCGGCGCGTGCTGATCGTGGACGAGACGTGTGAAAGCGGCGACACCCTTCGACTGGCTGTTGCGGCGCTCGTGAACGCAGGGGCGAAGGAAGTTCGAACGGCGGTGTCGTTTCGAACGGGCGCGTACGAGCCGGACTTCCACGGCCTCGAGACGGAAAGCGTGATCGTGCTGCCGTGGGACCGGGAGATTCTTGTCGAAGGCGAGTTGGTGCCTAATCCGAAGTACGAGGTTGACGAGTGATTTCAGATTCCAGATTCGCGATTTCAGATCTCAATCTGGAATCTGGAATCTCGAATCACGTCGCCTGTGCCCGGACCGCGGCGTCGTAATCTGCCCCGCGCCCCATCTCCTCGTAGACCGCGTCCATGACATCGGGACTGCCGACCAGGAAACGACAGCGCTGGTGACCCGCTGAGCGGCACTCCACTTCGAGTACTGCCACTGGCGCACCAGCCAGGCGTCCGAACAAGTCAGCGAACATGCCCGTCGTCAGGTGACACGAGGGCTGCTGTGCGCCGAGGTTAGGGTCGCATTCGCCCCAGTCGGATGAGTCGAGCGTCGCCACGATTTCGTCGATGGTCCCCACGTTCAGCGTGCCCCATCCGGTCTCGCTGAAGTATTCCGACGCGCGATGCTGGAACGCATCAACGTCCAGCTCCTCAACGTCAATGTGTGTGCGCTCGGCGAGCCAGTTCCTGAAGGACTCGAACAACGCGGCTCCACCGGCATAGCCGGCTTCCTGGAGCGTCACCGCGGCCTGGGCGTCACCGCTGCGCAGCAGTGCGGCGCGCAGGGAGAGCAGCGAGGCGCGCGTTACTGTGAGCATCTCCCTCTGGCGATCCGTCGACACGACCATGTCAGTCCCCGCTACTTGAGGCGCCGTTTGAGTTCCGCTTCATCGATCACTTCGACACCCAGGCTCCGGGCTTTTTCGAGCTTGCTCCCGGCGGCGTCGCCGGCGAGAACGAAGCTCGTTTTTTTCGACACACTGTCGGCAACGCGCCCACCAGACTGCTGAATCAACGCTGTGGCCTGCTGTCGGCTCAGCGTTGGAAGTGTCCCCGTAATGACGACCGTCAGCCCGCGCAGGGCACCGTCGGCGGAGACCGCCTCCGGTTCCTCAAATGTGAGCTGCCTCACTTCCAGCCGATCCACCAGCCGGGCGTTCACCCGGTCACGAAAGTAATCGGTCACCGACTCGGCGATGACTCCCCCAATACCGTGGACAGAAGCGACCCGCTCCAAGGGAGCCTCGCGCAGCGCTTTCATGGTGTGGAATTCACGCGCGAGCAGGTCGGCCGCGGTGGAGCCGACGTGGCGGATGCCCAGGCCGAAGATCACCCGCGACAGGGGCTGCGCGCGTGAGGCGGCGATGGAAGCGACGAGCTGTTCGGCGCTTTTCCTTGCAAAGCCTTCGAGCTCGAGGAGCTTCTCGTCCGTGATGTCGTACAGGTCGGCCACGTCGGTCACGAGCCCTGCCTCGACGAGCTGTGCCACCCTCATGTCGCCGAGTCCCCGGATGTCCATCGCGCCCTTGGAGGCGAAGTGGCGGATAGCCTCGAGGCGCCGGCCGGGGCAGGCGGCATTAGGGCAGTAGTGCATTGCCTCGCCTTCATCGCGAACGACCGGAGTTCCGCAGACCGGGCACTTCGACGGCATCCTCCACCGGCGCTCGCTGCCACTGCGTTTCTCCGGCACCGGGCCGATGATCTGCGGGATCACCTCGCCGGCTCGCTTGACCTGCACGCGATCCCCGACGCGCAGGTCCTTGTGCCTGATGAGGTCCTCGTTATGCAGCGTGGCGTAGGTCACGGTCGTGCCGCCGATCTCCACCGGCTCCAGTACCGCATACGGGTTGAGTGCGCCGGTGCGCCCCACGTTCACGCGGATCTCGAGCAGCTTCGTCTCGCCGATATCAGGCGCGAACTTCCGCGCGATGGCCCAGCGTGGTTCGCGGCCGCCGATGATGCCGAGTTCCTCCTGCAGCGCGATCTCATTCACCTTCACCACGCCGCCATCGATGGCGAAGTTGAGCGCCGCGCGGAGCTCGTGCTCGAGCTTGTGCGCCCAGCTCGCGACTTCCTCCAGCGTCCTGGCGTGCATCCGGTGTGGCGCGACGGGAACGCCCCATTCCTCGAGGAGATCCATCACGTCGGTCTGGAGTCGGACCGGCAGCTGGCCGCCCTGTCCAACGACGATTCCGTAGCCGTAGAAGCGCAGTGGGCGGGTCGCCGATGTTTTCGAATCGAGCAACCGGAGGGATCCTGACGCGGCGTTGCGCGGGTTTGCGAAGACGCGTTCGCCCTTCTGCACCAGCGTTTCGTTCATGCGTTCGAAAAGGTCGAACGGGTAGTAGATCTCGCCGCGCACCTCGATGCGGGCCGGCAGCGCCTTGCCGCGCAAGCGGAGCGGCACGTCGCGGACGGTCCTGATGTTCGGCGTTACGTCTTCGCCGATGGAGCCATTGCCGCGCGTCGCGCCGGTGGTGAGCACGCCGTCCACATACGTGAGGCTCACGGCCGCGCCATCGATCTTCAGTTCCGCCGAGTACCCTTCGCGTCGCACTTCACTGCCGGCGATGCGGACCAGTCGCTCCTCCCACTCGCTCAGCTCCTCGTCGTTGAATGCATTGGCGAGGGACAGCATGGGAACGCCGTGCGTGTGCTTGGGGAAACCAGTGAGCGGAGCCGCCCCGACGCGAAGCGTCGGTGAGTCGGGAGTGCGAAGCTCCGGATGTTCGCGCTCGATCGCCTGCAGCTCGCGGAACAGCTTGTCGTACTCGGCGTCGGAAATGGATGGCCGGTCGAGGATGTAGTACTCGTGAGAAGCTTTATCCAGCGCCGTGCGCAGTTCCGAAGCCCTGCTTGTGAGATCCGAGGCCATAGTCATCCGGACTTTAGAATGTCGGATGGGTTGCAGCCAGTCCCAATGGAAACGAGCTGAGTACTGAGTGCTGGGTGCTAGGGCCATTTGCTGCGAACTGGACAGACCTGCGTTGTCAGGATGTCACGTGCACCAGGAGGATGATGCTCCCGCGCGTGTGTATGACAATGTTGGCGGCATGGATTCCGTCGAACGTGATTTCGCTCGCTGGGAGCAAACACCGCCACCAGAGCTGTTCGGCGACGCGATCTGGCGTCTCCCTGCCTACCGTATCTCGCGATACTTGGCGCTCCTGGTCGCGGATGATGCTGACGCAATTCGTCCCCGATCACCTCGGGTCGCAGACCAGCTTGAGCGGGCAGTTGACTCAATCGGGATCAATATCGCAGAAGGTTACGGGCGCCTTCACGGACGCGAGCGTGCGCGCTTCTACGAGTTCGCGCTGGGCTCTGCTCGTGAAGCACGCGAGTGGTATGCCAGGGCCGGGAGGTCTTTGGCACCCGATGCGGTGCTTGGACGCGCAAAGCTCCTCACACGCGCGGTCAAGATCCTGACTGCCGTCATTCCGCGAGAACGTGCGGGGTCATCAGAAAAACGAATGCGAGATGCCTCGTTGCGAGCGCTGGAGGGCGGTCCATGGCCATCGGCCGCTCCGAGAAGCAGCAATGAGCCCTAGCACCCAGCACTCAGCATTCAGCTCTGTTATCCCCTCGCCTCTTCAGTGATGACTTGCATCGCAACACTAGTCAGTCGATCAAGCTCCTCATCACTCGCTCGCGCCAGCAGCGTTTCCGCCCACAGATGCTCCGCGCTCGTGGCGTAACGCTCGAGCAGGCGCCGCAGGAACGCGATCAGCGCGATGCGCTCGAGGGCCGCGCGGCGGTCCCGCTCCACCATCTCGGAGTTGGCGCGCTTGAGAGAACCGAAGCGATGCGCGTTACGCAGCGCTTTCGCCGTCAGCGACGCGATCATCTCGCAGAACCGGATGTCGCTTTCGGAGAAGGGCGTTGATCCCGTCTCGGTGCGGAGGAAAATCGCGCCGATGACGTTGGTGCGCCAACGCACCGGGACCACTACGATCGAACGGACCGACCGGTCGCCGAGCTGCTCCCACACTCGCTCCAGCGTCGGTTCGAGAGTCGCTTCCGGGATGAACACCGTCTGCCCCGAGTCGAAGGCGCGCTTGAGCTCCGGATACCGGCTCAGGTCCACCACCAGGTTCCCGAGCTCGGGATTCTCGAACGTCGCCACCATCCGCACTTCTTCGGCGGCATCGCCCGCGAGGTAGATCGAGCAGCGGTCAAGGCCGAAGAGATCGCCCAGCCGCCTCGCGATCCCCTGGAGGATCTCGGTGAAATGCAGCGACGAACTGACCTCCTGGAGGATGTCGACCGCGACCGCCATCTGGTCGCGCTCGCGCGTCAATTCCTCGACGCGTGCACGCAGCAGCGTGACGTCGGAATCTTCGGGTACGGCTGTATGACCGGCAGAGAAGGCGACCGATGACATGGTTCAGGGCAGGGGGAAAAACGGGCGGAAAGGCTCCCTACCCAGACGCAGGCGCCTCGAACAGGGTCAATGTGTGCGCCACCGCACACCACGCTCGCGACGCGCGGCGCCTGCGCGGTTCAACCCGTCGCACAACGGCGCCTAACGGAGCTTTTTCAGCGCTGCTTCGGCCTGTTTCTTGTAGAGCGGATCGTTGAAATCCGTCCGCGTCTCCGCGTTGACGACCGACTCGTACGTCGCGCGCGCCTTGTCCTTTTCGCCCACGTCCGCGTAGACGCCCGCCAGGTCGAGCTTATGCGTGAGGCGCGCGGGGTCGTTGGCGACGGCCCGTTCCATGTAGCTCACGGCATTTTTCCAGTTCGCCTGGCCCAGCACGCCGCCGCCAAGGAAGCTTCGGGCGAAGAAAAGCGAGACGCCGTTCAATCGCTTCACCTCGGCATTCCACATGCCTAACACGTGCAGCGCTCCAGCGTGATTCGGGTCAAGGGATAGCGAGCGCTCGGCCCACCCCTTGATCTCGACCGCGTATTTGACCCGGTCCTTCACGCCCATCGTGAGCGCCGTGCGACCGACGGCGCGCGCCAGGTGAAACCAGTTTTCAGCACTCGTGGAATCGGCCGCGACGGCACCGCGGGCGTATCGCTCGGCCGTCTTGAACAATTCCTTTTGCCGCGTCTTATCGGCCAGCGACTCACCCAGGTCCACCGCGCTCATGGACGCCTTTGCCAGCACATCGGCTTTGGTCGAGTCGAGCGCCAATGCCGCTTCATAGGCTCTCAGCGCCGTCTCCGGATCGAACGCTGCCCTGGCGCTGTCGCCGCGCGCGATGAGCGCGGCCGCGTCCTGGGCGAACGCGGGCGTCGCAACCAGGAGGGCCACCAGAAATGGAAGGGAATGTTGCAGGCGCATCGTACTCGACGGACTGGTTGATGCGGGACAGATTGGCTCGGGGAGTCGCGCGGGCCGGCCGTGCCGGCAGGTGGCGACGAGACTGTGGTACACGGGAGCCCGTTGAATGCTCGCCTATCAGCTGATTGAACGGAAGCGCAACGGCGGCACAATCGAGCCGGGGGAATGGAAGGACCTCATCGCGGCGTACCTGCGTGACGAGGTGACTGATGCCCAGATGGCTTCGCTGTTCATGGCCATCTACTTCCGCGGGCTCGAGCGCGACGAGCTCCTGGCACTCACGGACTCGATGCTCCACAGCGGCGCATCGCTCGACCTGTCACACCTCTCAGCGCCACGACTCGACAAGCACTCGACCGGCGGTGTTGGCGACAAGGTCTCACTGATCCTCGCGCCGCTCATCGCGTCACTCGGCGGCGCTGTGCCGATGATGTCCGGACGTGGGCTCGGGCACACCGGCGGCACGCTGGACAAGCTCGAGTCCATCGCCGGCTTTCGAACCAGTCTCTCGCTCGCGGAAACGCGGGCGCAGGTCGAGCAGATCGGGTGCGCGCTGATCGGCCAGAGCGAGGAGATCGCGCCAGCGGACCGCCGGTTGTACGCGTTGCGCGATTGCACGGCGACCGTGGAGAGCATCCCGCTCATCGCGGCCAGCATCATGAGCAAGAAGCTCGCCGAAGGACTCACGGGCCTGGTGCTGGACATCAAGCGGGGTTCGGGTGCGTTCCTGCCGCACGTGGAACGCGGGCTCGAGCTCGCCCAAACCATGGTGGCGCTGGGTGCGCGGCACGGCGTGCCGGTGGTCGCGCTCGTGACCGCGATGGACCGGCCGCTCGGGCGGGCTTGTGGGAACGCACTGGAGCTCGAGGAGGCGATTCACGCGCTGCGCGGCGAAGGGCCGCCGGACCTGATGCGTGTCACCTACGCGTTAGGCGCCGAGATGCTCGTGCTCGGCGGGCTGGCCACCAACCGGGATGCCGCGCGGCGCGCGATGGAAGTGGCGATCTCCTCGGGCCGCGCGGCGGAAAAGTTCCGCGAGGTGGTCGCGGCGCAGGGCGGCGACCCGGCCGTGGTCGAGGACCCCTCGCTGCTGCCCCAGGCGGCGTGCTGCGAGCTGTTCTTCGCGCCGAACGCGGGATTCGTCGCGACCGTGGACCCGCGACGCGTAGGCTTCGGCGTGATCGAGCTCGGAGGTGGCCGGTCGCGCCCGGGCGAGCCGATCGACCATTCCGTGGGCTTCGTGATCGCCGTGCGTCCCGGGGACCTGGTGCGGGAAGGGGAGCCGCTGGCCACGATCATGGCGCGCGACAGTGAAGGCGTTGAAGCCGGCCGACGGGCACTGCAGCGAGCGATCGTCATCGCCGATGAAGCCGATTACCCGCTGCCACTGATCTCACACCGGGTGACGGTGGAGGGTACGATGCCCTACGAGTCCACGGATACGCCTATCGAACTGGCGGCGCATACCTGAACCGGGCTGGTTTGTGAGTGCTGTTTGCTGGGGGTGGTTGCTGGGTCTGGAGCTTGATGCTGGTGTACAGCGGGCGGCGCGTTCCAGCAGCCAGCTCCAGTCCCAGCACATTGCCCCAGCGAACAGCACTCACAAACCAGCTCGCCTTACTCCTTGGCGTATTTCATCAACACCCGCGCATAGACCAGATGCGCGCCGATGATGAGCGAAAACGGGATCGCCAGCGAGATCCATGACAGTAGCGCCTGCGTCTGGTCAATGCCGCCGAGCGGGATCGAGCGCGTGTAAAACGCGAGGAAGACAAAGAGTCCCAACGTGCCGGCGCAGACGCCTAACGCGCCCATCGCGGCTATGCGAGCGTAGGGCTTGAGTTTGAGCTCAGCAAGGTTCACGACGCGAACTCCCCCTGAGCTCAGAGCCCTGAGCTCAGGGCTCTGAGGTTAAATGTCGAGATTGGAAACAAACTTCGCGTTTGCCTCGATGAACGCCCGGCGCGGTTCGACCTCATCACCCATCAAGGTCTGGAACACGTCGTTGGCCAGCACCGCGTCTTCCATGCTGACGCGAAGCAGCGTTCGCCGCTCCGGATCCATCGTCGTGGACCAGAGTTGCGGCGGGTTCATTTCGCCAAGACCCTTGTAGCGCTGCAACGTCACCGAGCCGCGGCCTTCGCCGTTGCCAAGGCGCTCCACGTAGCTGTCGCGTTCCTTTTCGTCGTAGGCGTAGAACTCCTGCTTCCCCTTGGCCACCCGGTAGAGCGGCGGCTGGGCGATGTACATGTAGCCCGCCTCGATCAACTCGCGCATCTGCCGGAAGAAGAACGTCAGCAGCAGCGTGCGGATGTGCGCGCCGTCGACGTCCGCGTCCGTCATGATGATGATCTTGTGGTACCGGGCGTTCTCGATCGTGAACTCGTCCTTGATGCCCGTGCCGATCGCGGTGATGATCGTCCGGATTTCCTCGTTGGACAGGACCTTGTCGATACGCGCCTTCTCGACGTTGATGATCTTGCCGCGCAGCGGCAGGATCGCCTGGAACTCGCGGTTGCGCCCCTGCTTGGCGGAGCCACCGGCCGAGTCGCCCTCGACGAGGTAGAGCTCGCACATCGCCGGGTCGACGAGGGAGCAGTCGGCCAGCTTGCCCGGCAGGTTGCCCACGTCGAGCGCCGACTTCTTGCGGGTGAGGTCGCGCGCCTTGCGGGCCGCCTCACGAGCGCGCGCGGCCGACACCGCCTTCTCGATGACGATGTTCGCCGTGCGGGGATGTTCGTCGAGGTAGGCGCCTAACCAGTCGTTCACCGCGGTCTTCACCGCGCTCTCGGCCTCGGAGTTGCCGAGCTTCGTCTTGGTCTGGCCCTCGAACTGTGGCTCACGGATCTTCACCGCCAGCACCGCCGTCAGCCCCTCGCGGACGTCGTCACCGCTCAGCGTGAAGTCGGCCTTCTTGAGGAAATTGCCCTTCGAGGCGTGGTTGTTGATCGTGCGCGTCAGCGCCGACTTGAGGCCGGTGAGGTGCGTCCCGCCTTCGTGCGTGTTGATGTTGTTGACGAAGGAGAAGACGTTCTCGTTATAGCCGTCGTTGTACTGGAGCGCGAGCTCGATCCCGATGTCATCCTTCTCGATGTCGAGGTACATCACCTCGGGGTGGAGCGGCTTCAGCTTCGCGTTGAGGTACTGCACCATCTCCTTCAGGCCGCCCTTGGCCAGGAAGGTTTCCGCCTTGGCCGGTTCCTGCCGCTCATCGGTGAGCGTGATGGTCACGCCCTTGTTCAGGAACGAGAGCTCGCGCAGGCGTGAGGCGATGGTCGGATAGTCGAACGACGTCTCGGTGAAGATCTGCGCGTCCGGCTTGAACCAGACTTTCGTTCCCTGTTCCTTCGCGCCGGCCTTGCCGAGGAGCTTGAGCTTCGTCGTGGTCTTTCCACGCTCGAAGTCCATGTAGTGCTCCTTGCCGTCGCGCTTCACCCAGACCTTCAGCGTTTCCGAGAGGGCGTTGACGACCGAAACGCCGACGCCGTGGAGACCGCCCGAGACCTTGTAGGAGTCCTTGTCGAATTTTCCGCCGGCGTGGAGCACGGTCATGGCAAGCTCGACGCCCGGAATCTTTTCGGTCGGGTGCACATCCACCGGAATGCCGCGCCCGTTGTCGTCGACGGTGATCGAGTCGTCGGCGTGGATAAAGACCTGGACCTTGTCACAGAATCCGGCGAGTGCCTCGTCGATGGAGTTGTCCACGACCTCGTAAACGAGGTGGTGCAGGCCGCGGGACGAGGTGGAGCCGACGTACATGCCGGGGCGCTTGCGGACCGCTTCGAGGCCCTTCAGGACCTGGATATTCCCGGCGTCGTACTGCTGCGTCATGAGGCGGTGGATTCGGGCAGAAAACAGGGCCGAACAAAAAGCGAAAATGCGGCTTCAGGAGCAGCCCAAAACTAACCGATCAGGGCGGCCGAAATCAACCTCGACGCCTTACCCTAACTTTTGAAAGTTCAAGTGGTTACGGGGCGATCTGCCACCTGATCTTCGTCAGCGGAGCTGAGGGGTTGGCGCGGTTCAGCGCCTCGAGCAGGTCGCGCTCCATAAGGGAGAGTTCGTTCATCCACGCGCTCGACCGGACGGCCACGATCAGTGTGCCGTCTGAAGTCACCACGAGGGGGCGTGCTGCAGCGGCCACAGCCGGCCCTACCACGCCCGGCCAGGCCTCCATGGCGGTGGCCTGCCCGACACGCTTGGTCAGGCCCTGCTGGTCCAGGAAACGGCGCAGGGCGTCACCCAGCGGGACCGGTCGATCGTTAGGCATGGTACGCCTCCACGACTCCGTCGCGCACGTGGTGGCGGGCCAGCCGGGTCAGGGCCGCGGGAATGTCATCGTCGCGGGGGACGGCGAGGATGACCTGCCCACCGCGCGAAGGCTCGGAGGTCAGCAGCGCGAGCACCCGCTCGGCGCGCCCGCGATCAAGCTCTGCCACCGGATCGTCGAGGAGAAGGAGCGGCTCCCG
>DATMBT010000252.1:0-6689 GCA_035559475.1 Gemmatimonadaceae bacterium | reverse complement strand
TAGGCGTCGAAGCAGCCGACGGCGTGCAGCCGGACCCGGCACGCGCCGCCAGCATTCGGTCGGCATCGTACGCAAGGACCGCCCGTAGAACGGTCGTACCCCGCGCGGCGGCGTGAGAGAGCGCGCGCGATGTGAGGAGCTGCTCGAGGGCGCCCAGGTTCAATGGTTGGGCCCCGCCGACCAGTCGGGCCATCGCGAATTCGGCCCCGATGCCCCTCGCGTCAATCACCAGTTGCCGGCAATCGTCGACGCGCCTCACCAGCGCGGCACGCTCCGCTCGCGGCGCGATCGTCAGGCACTCCTGGAGCGCTCGCAGGACAGCGACATGGGCTGGCGACGGCGTGTCGGTGGCCGGCCTCGCCATTTCTCGTCCACGCTCCTCGTCGAGCCACTTCGCAATCGCTGCAGTCGCCGCATCGACGCTTTGAAGAGCTGGGAAATCGGGTCTGACCCCATTGTCACCGCCTGCCGACAGCACCTGAACAGCACGGAGTACGTCAGACGGTCGCGCAGAAACGTCGTTATCTGTGACGGCTACAAGACGGTGGTTTGTCCCCTTCGCAACGAGGCCTAACGCGACATGGCGTGAGTCTGGCCGGCGCGGGTCATGAACCGCGTTGGTTCCCTTTTCCCACGCCGACAGCGCCCGGCGAAGCTCCTCCATGGCACCAGGTTCGGCACGGCGGGCAATGGCCGACGTGGCGCGCGACAGCCTGGTACCAAACAGCGGCAGCGATGAATGCAGTTCTTCCGTACCACTGATGTTCGATGCGAGCCGCGATTTTCGCTGGAGCGCGCGCACGATGGTCGCCAGTTCACGCGCGCCTATCGGTGGTCCGATGGCATAGACGGCAATGCGTTGGTGCCGGGACCCGAGCCGCCGCAGTCGGCCAACGCGTTGCTCGAGCCGCGCCATGGTCCATGGAAGGTCGAGGTGCACAATGACACCGGCGCGCCGAAGGCTCAGTCCTTCGCTCAACACGTCGGTGGCAATGAGCAGGTAGAGTGGCATCGCGCTGGTCGTGCGAAACGGTTCCACGGTGTCGAACCTCCGCACGATTTCGTCGACGTTCACGCTGCCCGACGCGATCCGCGCGCCACGTCCACTGACCAGCGCGACGCCTCCCTGGTGCACCACGGCACGGAACATCGACTCGGCGGTATCCGCGAACTGGGTGAACGCAACGATTGGAGTTCCGCGGTGGCGATCCCGGATCGAGGACAGCAGCCGTGTTCGCGCCTCGTCGCCAGCACCCTTCGCCCCATCGAGGGCGGCAAGGATGAGGCGGACGCCATCGACATGCCGGTCCAGTCGCTCCCGTGTTGCCATGACATCCGCAACGGAATTGGTTCCTGATACCAACTCAGGAAACCCGAGCTGGATGGCACCGTCCACGACCGGCCAACTCCCAAGCTCACGACGGTCAGGCAGGCGTCCCGAGTCCAGCGCGACCGACAGCGCCGCCGCCCGGCGAAGTCTCCGCTTGAGCATTGCCCGGAGAGTCGCATGGGATGAGGTCCACGCCCGGATGAGGCCGAGCTGCAGCAGTGCGTGTGCTGAACCTCCATCGGCGACGGGCACTGCTGGCGGCAGCGCCTTGATGGTCTGCAACGTGTCGCCATCACCGGGAATATCGAGCCAGCGCGGCGCACCGATCACTGGCAACGATTCGTTCACGCTACCTAACGATCGAGGGGTGCGTTGCACCATGAACCCACGAAGCTCGTCGTCGGTCATACCGAACGCGCGCGATCCCAGGAAGAGCGCCACCAGCGCCCGGAGGTCACGACCCCGGTTGTGGATCGGCGTCGCACTGAGCAACAGCACTCGCGTGCCCCACGCCAGGTCGGCGATGGCGGCGTAACGCCTGGCCCGTGGATTCCGGGCATGGTGCGCCTCATCCAGCACCAGCAGCGCCGGTCGTGATGACACGAGTGGCGGACCACGACTCAGCGCCTCATACGAGTCAATGCGTGCCACCACACCGCACCGCTCGAGCGACTCACGCCACATGCCGCGCAGTGCGGCGGGTGCAACCACCACCGTCGGTCCCATCACACGGGCGATGGCGATGGCGACATACGTCTTTCCGAGGCCTGTCGCATCGGCCAGCACGGCACCGCGACAGGCACCTAACAAGTCGAGCAGGCGCGACGCGGCCTCCACCTGGTGCGGAGCCAGTCGGATCTCCCCCTGCTCCGTGGAAATGGAGGGTGTCGCCAGGAACGCACGCGCCATGAACCGCCGGACCTCGCGCGGGTCTGCCGCGATCAGCCGTTCATCCATTCGATGAGGGGCGCGACACTGCGCGAACGCACGCGGAAGGCATCAAGCACCGCGTGCATCAATTCAGTGCGACCGGGTAAATCGCCCTGTATGGCACGCGCACCAATGGGTGCGAGGAGTTCGCGCGCGCGGGCCCAGTCGTCAGGCACGGGCAACCGTGCCAGGGTCCACGCAAAGTGTCTTCGATAACCACCCCTCGCCGGTTCTGCGATCGCCCCCACGAACGCGTCCGCGACCGGCGAATTCATCAAGGTCGCCAGTGCCAGGGCGTCAACAAGGTCTCGTGTCGAAAGGACGTAGCAGGTGTTCAGCGGCACCGTGCGGTCACCGGCGGGCAGGACCATGGCCCTGAGTGAACGACCAAGGTCTGCCCACACGACGCGAGGACGTTCTGGCCGCGAGCCTTCCAGGCGGAAGAGCGACCACCACGCCGTGTTTCCGCGTGCATCCGTGCGCGCCTCGAGCTTTGCGCGCCACGGGAGCAACCACGAACGAAGCGTGGACGGCAACCGCTCGAGCAGCCGACCGTCAAGCGAGTACGGGAAGACAATGCACTCGTCATCGCGTTCGTCGAGCGACCAGGCGCGCACGCACTCTCCGCGCAACACCCGCCTCACGAATGGCGTCTCCAGGAATGCGCATCGAGTCCCGTCCGTGACCTCGACGCCGCCGAACTGGGAGTGCGCTCGTACCAGGAACGCTTCGTTGCAGCCGCATTTCACCCCGAGTGTCGCGACGCCGAGACCTGACTCCGCGAGCGGCACGCCACCTCGCACCAGGTGATCGAACGCCGCGCGTGCTTCGGGTGGCAACGCAACCCACGGCGCTCCGGCCGTATCATCGAGCGGCAGCTGCGATCGCGGCGACCGCCACGTCACCTCGACGCGACCGCGATGCACGGTCAGTTGAGCGATGTCGTCACCCGATGGCGTCGCACGGCGCGCGACAACCAGCGACGGATATGTCGCAGCGTCGAACATCGCGGGCGCACCAGACCAGTCCTCGAGTACGAGCAGCGCCGACCGCTCGGTCACCAGTCGTCGGACACCGCCACCGGCCAGGGATCGCCACAATTTCGACGGCACCAGGAGCGCCAGGACACCATCCGGTCGGAGCAACTGGTGCCCGCGCTCGACGAAGAGGCTTGCGGCATCTACCTGCGAGCCGAACCCGGAACCTGCTCGCGCCGCCCGCGCTCCCGGGACCCATGCGGCCTCGCGATAGACCCGAAACTCCCGGCGAAGCCCTTCACGCGCAGTCGCCGGGATGTGGTGCAGGCGAATCCACGGCGGGTTACCCACGACCAGATCAAAACCACCGGCGCGCGCGGCATCTGGAAACTGCGCCGCGAACACGAAGGGCGACGCACCTCCGGCCAACACCGCTCGGCGGCGTGAACGCAACGCTCGCGCTGTTGCCCGGAGCTGATTGGTGGCCTCGCGTTCACTCGCCAGAACGCCGCGCCGTTCGCCGAAGAGGTCGCGGCCGCGGGCCGCCTGAACGAGCGACCTTCGCTGAGCCGCCACCTGCTCGAGCCGCGCGTCCAGCCACGCCAGCAGGCTCGCTCGCTCGACGCGGTCCAGCGCCCTCGCGAGTGTCCGCTTGCGAGTCCCCGTGGCGCGCGCATAACGAGTCCGCAGCTGGCCTGCCTGGGCGTGCCGTGCCACCGACGTCTGGAGTGAGAAGTCACTGCCGGCCAGCGTGTCACCGCAGCGGATGTTGTGGTCGAGGTTCGGCAGCGGCGGAACGGCAGACGGGTCCGTCGCGGGGTGGTCGATCACGAGCGACAGCCATAACCGCAGCTCACAGAGCCACACCGCGGTCGGGTTCACGTCTACACCGAACACGGAACGCGACAGCACGTCGCGCCGGATCGTGCTCAACGGCCTCACATCGCCTGCCGACGCGCGCAGGTGCGTGAGACGATCGACCACGTGGACGAGGAAGGCACCTGAGCCGCACGCAGGATCCAGCACGCGAAGGTCCGCGAGTGCCTCGCGAAGCAGTTGCGATTCCGCTGGCTCCAGTTGCGCGCCTTCAGTTACTCGGCGCAGGAATCCTTCCGGCACACCGCGCGACGCCAGCATTCCCTCCAGGCCAGCTTCCGTCACCCGCGCCACGAGCGTAAACGGGGTGTAGAACGCGCCCGACGCACGGCGGTCCGCCGAGGCCATCAACGATTCAAACGCTCGGCCCAGGATCTCCGGGTCGATCGCAGCCTCCTGCCAAAGGGACGATTCCTCCCGCGCGGTAAAGCGGTAGCGGAGCAGGAGCTGGTCGAAGGCGGCGCCGAGGTCTTCATCGCGCATAACGAGATCGCGACACACCCGCTCGACAGGCGCCCGCGTGAACAAGCCCCCGTTCAGGAAAGGGATCCGGCCAAGCGATCGCGCGAGTGAGGCGCGTCGATGTGGTGGCGTGTTCAGGGTCCCGAAAAACAGCGGCTCCAGCACGCGACGCTGGAACCGGCCGCCGTTCGCCATGCAACCGTCGAAGGCGCGCGCCAGGAAACGGCGGTCGCCGTCGAGCCACGAGCGCTCTTCCAGGAAAGCGAGGAACAGCAGGCGCGAGATGTGGAGCAGTGCCACCTCGCGGCGTATCGCGGCGGACGCCTGGCCCGAGGCGCCTGTGGCGAGTTGCATGACGAGTCCTTGCAGGACCTGGAAGAACCGTCGCGAGATGGCTTCGCGCCCCAGCATCTCCACCCAGCGCGCATGGATCGCGACATCGGAATCGTCCGCCGCCGAGGCGCCGAGCTGGGTGATGGTCTCAGCATCACTGGGCAGGACGTGTCGGCAGTCCACCGTGAGCGCTGCAATTCGAGGCGTGCCGGCTCCGGCATTCCACGCGGCGATCAGGATTTCGTGACGCCCCTTTGCCACGACGACGAGCAGCCAGAAAAGGTGCGGCGCCTTTCGCGCCAGCCGATCCGCAATGGTGACTGCGTGATCCCGTCCGGAAACGTTCTCTTCCGTAGCCACGAACATGAGTCGCGTGGTGCCGGAACCCGCCGCCAGTCGGACGGCGGTGAGGGATTCGGGCAACCCCAGGGCCCTGCGGGTAGCCAGATCGGCTCCCGCTGGTTCGCCGAAGCCAAGACAGGAGGTAATCGCCGACAGCAACTCGGTTGGATCGGCCCGGGAGAGGACCCCGATCCATGTGGCGGCTTGCATGGCGCCACGGTGAAGCGCTCCCGGCGCTCATCCTTCACCACAGCAACGCGAGCGGCAGCAATTCCGCGCAGGCAGTTCGGGAACTGTCATCCCGCTCAGCGGGATTCACTCTGTTGCAATCAAAGCCGGGGTAACCGTCGTCTCGCCAAACACGACGGGAAGGGTTATCCTCACGGGTCGCACCAACCGGCGTTTTCGCCTCGGGATGACCACTTCGACAACGAACCACACTTCAGTCACGGGTCCCGACCAGAATCGGTTCGGGATTCTGGGCACCAACATCGTCGTTCGTTTGCTGGCTTACTACCTGGCGATTGGGGCGGTCAGCTGGCTGGTCCCGCGCATGCTTCCCGGGTCGCTCAGGGAACTGCTCCGTCAGGCGACCACTCCGTTGCTTGGCCTCGCGCCAACAAGTGACGTCCTGGTCGGGACGCCTGACCCCACGATCGCGGCGCTTCCGCCCGTCGCGGTCATCTTCATGGGCATCATCGCGGTTGTCTCCGCGGTCCTGCTCTGCCTTCCGGTGTCGTGGACCTACATGTTCACGCGCCAGAAAAAGGGCTATTCGCAGACGATCGTGCACACGCTCCTGCTGCTGCCGCTCGTCGTCGCGATGGTGGCGACCCTGGTGCGCAGCAGCGTGGCACTGGCATTCAGCCTCGCAGGCATTGTTGCCGCCGTCCGGTTTCGCGTAGCGCTCGAGGACAGCCGTGACGCGGTCTTCGTCTTTGCGGTGATGGCGTTAGGCCTCGCGTCTGGGGTGCAACTCGAGATTGCCGCGGTGCTCTCGGTGCTCTTTGTCACGATCGTGCTCATCCTGTGGTACTCGGACTTCGCACGTACCCCGCCCTCGCTCGAGGGTGAGCGGGCGGCGAAGCACTTCGCGCGTGCAACGGCCATCGCCAACCGGACGAGCCAGTTCGTCGCGAGGCTTGACCGCGAGATCCTCGACTCGATGGCGCCGGCGCAGCTCGACGCCCTCCAGGCACGACTCGACAAGCAGAAACAGAAATACGGGCTGACGACCGAGGGGAGTGAAGAAGAAGGGCCCCGGTTCGAAGGACGCATCACCGTCCATGTCGGCGACCCGGATCAGGCGCAACCGGCTGTCGAGGCGGTCCTCGAGTCAGCACTCAAGCGGTGGAAGATGGTCCGCATCGAGCGGACCGACGGGGAGGCACGGATCGTCTATGCCGTGCGTCCCAAAAAGGGCCAGAACCTGGATGCGA
>DATMBT010000251.1:0-6399 GCA_035559475.1 Gemmatimonadaceae bacterium | reverse complement strand
CCGCGCGGCCGGATGACTCGTTGTTCGACACCATCGCCGCGGGCGGTGCGGTCATGAACCGGAGCGCGAGAATGCCGGCCTTTGGCGCGACGCTGACACCGACCGAAATCCGCGCACTCGTCAGGCACATCCGCTCACTGTGCGGGTGCGAAGGGCCGGGGTGGAGTCGGGATGAGTAAAAGACCAAAGACCAAAGGCCAAAGACCAAAGGAGCACGCAAGCGCCAAGCGCCAAGTGCCAGGTGCTAAACGGCCCCTGCTCTTTGCCAGTCTTGGGGTTCTCATGGCAGTCGGAGTGGCCGCGACGTGGTGGGCGCTAACGCGCGATCGCCCGCTCCAAACGTCGACAGAGCCATTCCCTGCACCGAAAACGTTCGCGACCAGTACCGTCGCGGCAGCGGAATTCGTGGGTTCGGAGCAATGCGCCCAGTGCCATCGCGAACAGGCGGACGCGTGGCGCGGATCGACCCACGCCCGTGCCGGTGGCAACCCCGGCCGCGTTGCCATGGTCGCGCCCTTCAATGGGACGGCCATTCGTTTCGCAGACGCTGAAGTGATCCCGCGCTCGTCAGGCGGCCGCTTCACGTTCACCGTCAGACAACCCGGCGCGGACGACCGGGTGATCAACGTGGACGGGGTTGTTGGAGGCGGCCACATGGAAGGCGGTGGCACCCAGGGATTCCTCTCCCGGTTCCCGGACGGTACGTGGCGCTTCCTTCCCTTCGACTATAGCCGGCAGAAGCAATCGTGGTTCTGCAACACGATCGGCCGCGGAAATCGCGGATGGGTGCCGGTAAGCCCGGCCCTCTCCATCACCGACTGTGCAGACTGGCCGCCCACCCGAGTGATGGGTGATGAGCCACGGTTCAACAACTGCCAGTCCTGTCACGGCAGCCAGGTCCGCGTCGCGCTGGACACGACCGCTCGCGCCTACCGCACCGACATCGAGTCACTCGGCATCAACTGCGAGAGCTGCCACGGCCCCGGAGGCACACACGTGGCGCGCGTTCGCGACCCTGTCGCGGTGGCCAGCGGCGACCTCGGCATGCGCTCCCTGACGACCCTCAGCAAGGATCAGTCGTTAGGTACGTGCTGGCAGTGCCATGCCCTCAAGGACCAGCTCCGCCCCGGCTACGCGTCGGGCATGCCGCTGGCCAGGTATTACTCCATCCGCCTGCCGCAGCTCGGCGACCAGGTGCTGTTCCCGGATGGCCGTACGCGCACCTTCGCGTACCAGGAAGGGCACCTCTACAGCGACTGCTATCGCAACGGCGGCATGACGTGCACAAGCTGCCATGATCCGCACTCACAGGGATATCGGGACGTCAATGGATCGCCCCTTCCCGGCCGGTTCGACGACCGGCAGTGCACGAGCTGTCATGCCAGCAAGGCCGACTCGGTCACGCGCCACACGCGTCATGCGAGCGATTCGCCAGGCAGCCGGTGTACGGCCTGCCACATGCCGTATCTCCAGCAACCCGAACTTGGCACTTCGATTCCCTACGCACGATCTGATCACAGCATCGCAATCCCGCGCCCATCCGCCGATTCTGCGCTTGGCGTGGTTGGCGCGTGCAAGACGTGCCACACGGACCGGTCGGTGAGCGCGTTGCAGGCCAGCGTGCAACAACTCTATGGCGAAGTGAAGCCGTTGCCCCCGGCGGTGGACGCGCTCAACCGGGCCCGCGCCGGCCTGCCGCGCGCGGAAGCAGCCCGGTTGATCCTCAGGCCTGACGAGCGACACACCCAGGCATTGTTCGCCGGCATGGCCTGGTTCCTCGAGACGCACCTGTCGCGCGACATGGTGGACCTCGAGCAAGACGTGGTTGGCGCGCTGGAAGCGCTCGCGCGTCATGCGGACGACGACGTCGCGGCCATGGCGCTCGCGTCGCTTCACTTCGCGCGGGGCACGGAGGCGCGCACGCGACGTTTCCTCATCGCTTCGCTCGACTCGCTCGGCGAACGTGAGCCACGCGTTCGATCGAGATGGGGCGTCATCATGGGCTACCTGGCCGACCGCGCGCGCGGCACTGGCGACGCGACCACCGCCGCTGAACTGTACCGGCGTGCCCGGGAGATCGACCCCGGCAATGCGCGTATCCCGCTCAATCATGGTCTCGCGCTCAACGATGGCGGGAATCCCGCCGCCGCGGTCGAGGCGTACAACGCGTCACTCGCGATGGATCCGGCGCAACCGTTGACGCTCGTGAACCTGGGCATCGCGCTCATGGCCCGGAATGATGCCGCGGGCGCCATGTCGGCATACCGCCGCGCACTCGCGCTCAACCCGCGTGAACCCCTGGCCTGGTTCAACATCGCCGTGGTGTACGCCTCGCAGACGAACGTTGACAGCGCCGTGGCCAGCTTCATCCGGGCGGCTGAACTGGACCCGTCACTCGCGATCGCGAACTTCCATGCGTCGCGGCTCCTGCTGGAACGAGGTAACCAGCGCGAGGCCCTGCGGCAACTCGAGGCTGGACTGCGCGCCGACCCCTCATCGCTCGAAGCCCGCCAGATGCGCGACCAGCTGCGGACGCGGCTCCGACAACCCTAACGCGGCACTGCCGGCGGCGGTTTTTTCGGCGGCGCGGGGGTGGGGGTCGCCTTTGGCGCTGCTTTCATCGGGGGGACGCTCGTCGGCAATGACGCCATCGCGGCCCGCTTCATGGCTGCCGTCAGTGCCTTCGCTTCGGTCATGGTCAACTTCGTCCGCACACCGTGGAACGCCGTGTCGGTCACCAGCAGCGTGATACCCGTGTCGCCAGGCGCAATCGAATAGGCCATCGACATCGAGCCCGCGACCGTTCCGGGACCCGCCACCACCGACTCCCATTTGGCGGATTTTCCCCGACCGGACGGCCTCGCGGCCAGCATCTTCGTCGCCGAATCCGACCAGCGTCGCACATCAAGCGACAAGAGCGTCACGACAAGCGATGTACGGGAATCAGCGACGCCGAGCAGCATCGATCCCTGTCCCCTGGTACGGACTTCGAAGGCGAGGTCACCGTACAGCTGCCGCAACACCGATCGTTCGCCGGACTGCGCCAGCGCAGGCGGCGCCAGGGCACATAACGACAGCAGCAGGCACGCGAGGGACGGACCGTAAGGCTTGTGATTCACGTCTGGAACATACCCTGAAACAGGCCGGTGTTGTTCCAGGTGAACCCGGCCATATGGCGGAACGCGAGAGGACAGCCGTATTTTCGGGACGATTGGCAACCCCACATCCCCGAGGTGTCGATGTCCGCTCGCCGGGTCTTCCGCACGTTGGCGTCGTTTGGTGTGCTCCTCGTCCCCACGCTGGCTCTCGCGCAGACTGGAACCGTGACTGGTACGGTGACGGAAAGTCGCGCCAATGCGCCCGTGGGCGGGGCAAGAGTTCAGGCGCTGACGGCAACCACAGTGGTCGCGGCCACGCAGTCGCGCGATGATGGCACCTTCCGGCTGACGATCGCGCCGGGGACCTATACCATAGTAGTGAACCGCATCGGCTACCGGCCGGGGAACGGTTCCGTGACCGTAACCGCTGGCGGCACGGCGACCGCCAACATCGTCCTCCCCGAAGCGGTTGTCGAACTGAACCCGGTCGTGACGGTCGCGTCGCGCAAGGAAGAAAAGGCGCTCGACGCTCCGGCCTCAGTGTCCGTTGTCGAAGTGCGCGCCATCACCGAGCGGCCCACGGTCACGACCGCCGGACACGTCGAGGGACTGGCGGGCGTTGACGTCAGCAAGGGCGGGATCGCCCAGGCCAACGTGGTCGCGCGTGGCTTCAACAACATTTTTTCCGGCTCGCTCCTGATGCTTCAGGACTATCGCTTCGCCGGCGTGCCGTCGCTGCGAGTGAACGTGCCGCTCCTGTCCACGTCGACCAACGAGGACATCGAGCGCATCGAGGTGCTGCTCGGACCCGCTTCCGCGCTGTACGGGCCTAACAGTTCTCACGGCGTGGTGCACACGATCACCAAGTCGCCGTTCAC
The DNA here is from genome assembly GCA_035559475.1 of Gemmatimonadaceae bacterium. Taxonomy (GTDB): domain Bacteria; phylum Gemmatimonadota; class Gemmatimonadetes; order Gemmatimonadales; family Gemmatimonadaceae; genus JABWBJ01. The sequence goes on along the minus strand of DATMBT010000251.1, from coordinate 2,423 downwards.
GTCGCAGGGGGGAATCCTGACCGTTGACGGCGGCACGCACTCGCTCTTCCGCGCCTCCGGTCGCTACGCCGGGCTCGCGGGTGACAAGGTCGGGTTCAAGCTCTCCGGTGAGTATTTCACGGCCAGTGACTTCGAGTTCACCGATCCGGGCGAGCCGACGAACTTCCCGGCGGCGGCCCCGCCGGGACGCGCCGGCCAGCCAAATGCCCGCGACTTCAGCGTCGGGCGCTGGGTCGGCGAGGGACGCCTCGACTGGCGCCCTAACGACAACTCCGAATTCGTGACCACCTACGGCACCTCGACGATCCTCGACGGGCTGGAGTACACGGGCGCCAACGGCGCGGCGCAGGCGAAGAACTGGCAGTACCAGAGCTTCCAGCAACGCGCCCGGATCGGGCGGTTCTTCGCCCAGGCGTTCCTGAACACCAGCGATGCCGGCAACAAGGACAGCCTCGACCTGGGCGGTACCTTCCTGCTCCGGAGCGGCCAGCCGATCGTGGACCAGTCGAAGAGCTGGGCAGCGCAGGTCCAGCATGGCTTGGCGTTAGGCAGCTCGTTGGATTTTGTCTACGGCCTCGACTACATCTCGACCAACCCTCGCACCGGCAACACGATCAACGGCCGGAACGAGGATGTCGATGACGTCAAGGAGGTTGGCGGGTATGTCCAGGGAACGTGGCAGATCACGCCGCACTTTGACTTCCTTGGCGCGCTGCGCCTGGACAACAATGACCAGGTCGAAGGATGGCAGACATCGCCTCGCGCGGCGCTCATCTGGAAGCCGAACGAGACGTCCAACCTGCGCTTCACCTACAATCGCGCGTTCCAGACGCCGGCGAACTTCACCTGGTTCCTGGACCTGATCCAGGCCCGGAACCTTGGTGGGTCGCCATACAACATCCGCGCTCTCGGAAACCCACCCAAGAAAGGCTGGACGTTCAATCGCTCCTGCGACGCCAGCGTGAACGGTGGCTTGTGTATGCGCACGATCTTCACCGGAACGGCAGGTGAATCGGTGTGGCAACCGTCGTCCGCCACGGTGGGGTATCGTGGAGCAATCGCAGCCAACGCACCGGCGATCTCGTCCGGTCTCTCCACGGCGTTCACCGCGGCACTGCAGGCGCCACCGTTCGGCCTCCCGCCGGCGCAAGCGGCCGCGGTCGCGGCTGGCCTCGCGACGAACATCACCACGTACCTGGGAACACTTCAACCGACTCCCGGACAGGTGTCCTCGGAGATGAGGATGATCCTTCCGGGTTCGTCGAACCTGGCGCCGACCGATGTCACCGACCTCGCTCCCATCAAGGCGTCGTTCAACAACACGTACGAAGTCGGTTACAAGGGCATCATCGGCAGCAAGCTCCGGCTGGCCGTCGACCTCTGGCACGAGAAGCGCGGTGACGTCGGGAACCCGGCCGGCCTGACAACGCCCAACATTTTCTTCAACCGCACGTCGCTGCAGAGCTACATGACGACGTCGCTCGTGCCGGCAATCACCGCATCACTGATGGGCCCACCCTTCAACATGTCCCAGGCGCAGGCAGCGGCAGTCGCTGCGCAGTTCGCACCCCAGATCGCGGGACAGGTTGCGCCTGGCCTGTCCGCGTTGCCGGTGGGTATCGTCTCGTTCAACGACGACAAGTTCGCCAGCGCGCGCGACGTGTTCGCGACCTACACGACGAACGACAAGACGATCACGGTGAACGGCATCGACCTGGCCGCTGACTACGTGGCGAACAACAGCTGGAGCTTTGCTGCCACGTACAGCTGGGTTGACAACGACCAGTGGCCGGAAGTGACCTCGAGCAACAACCTGCCGCTCATGCTGAACGCGCCAACCGACAAGTCGTCGCTCACCGCGACCTACCGGAGCACGTCGGGTTCGTGGGGCGCCGATGCGCGCCTCCGCTTCACCAATGCCTATCCGGTGAACTCGGGCGTTTACGCGACGGACGTTGACTTCACGCTTCCGGGTGCCGCCGGCACGTACCGCTACGATGACATCACCACGGCAACGGTCTTTGACGTTGGCGTGAATTGGAGGCTGCAGCCGGCGAGCAGATCGATGTTGATCTCCGCGCGACTCGAAAACCTGTTCGACGACAAGTACCGCACCATGCCCGGGCTGCCGTTGTTAGGCTTCATGTTTGTCACACGGTTGCAGTATTCCTTCTAGGAACAGGAAGCAGGAGGTAGGAAGCAGGAGGCAGCGAAGGAACGAAACGGTTGAACATTGAGGGCGCGAGCGCGAGCGAGCGCCCTCAGTCATTCCCTGCCTCCTGCCTCCTGCCTCCTGCCTCCTGCCTCCTCTGTTCACAATGCATCCTTTACTCGACACGAAGGCGCTTCCGGTTGTAGGGCACAGGGGGAACGCAGCCCACGCGCCCGAGAATACGATCGAGTCCTTTCGTCAGGCGGTCACG
>DATMBT010000250.1:0-10648 GCA_035559475.1 Gemmatimonadaceae bacterium | reverse complement strand
CTCCGATCAACCCTGCGATCACGCCCGCCGAGAACGCGCCGACCACCTGCGGCAGTCCCACCACGATCATCGAGTAGATGGACATCAGGCGCCCGCGATACTCGTCAGGCACCATGGTCTGCAGCATGCCGTTGGCCATCGCGTTGTTGACGATCATCAGGAATCCCGTCACAAGCAGGATCGGGTAGGCGATCGCGGGCCAGCGCACGAAGCTCAGGATCAGCAGCAGCGCCGCATATGCGGTTGCTGTCCGGACAACCAGGTACCCGCGGCGGATGTGCAGGCCGGCCGACGCCAGCGCGAGCGCGCCAGTCAACCCGCCGATGCCGAGCACCGACAACATCACGCCGTATCCGCCCGCCCCCAGCCCCAGCCGGTCACGCGCGAGCACGGGCATGAGTGCGATGTACGGAATGCCGAGCACCGAGTAGACCGTGACCAGTTCCAGGATGGCGCGCATCGGTCGGTCGCGCATCGCGAAGACCAGGCCTTCCCGGATCTGCTGAAGCGGTTTCCCCGGCATGCGCGGCTCCTGCCACGGCGGCAATCGCACTCGCTTCAGGCCGATGAGGACCGTGAGGTAGCTGAGCGCGTTGACCCCGAAGCACCACGCCATGCCGGCGTTGGCAATGATGAACGCTCCGACCGCCGGACCTACGATGCGCGCGAGGTTGAACCCGCTCGAGTTGAGGGCAATTGCATCGCGCAGGTCATCGCGGCCCACGAGGTCGATCATCAACGCCTGACGTGCCGGGATTTCGACGCTCGCAACGGCCCCGCCGAACAGCGACAGCGCGATCAACGCGCCCACGTTGATGTGCCCCGACCACGTGAGCCCCCAGAGCACGACCGCCTCCGTCAGCAGCAGGAACTGGGAATACGTCACCAGTTTCAGCTTGTCGGATCGATCGACGAGCACTCCCGCGTGCAGCGAAAACGCGAGGATGGGAAGCGAACCCGAGGCCACGACGACGCCCACGATGAATGCGCTGTTCGACAGCTCGAGGGCCAGCCAGCCGATGGCCATTGACTGCATCCACGAGCCAACGAGCGAAAGCGTCTGCCCGATCCAGAAAGAGCGGAAGTTCCGGTGCGTGATCAGCACGCGGAACGGGTTGGACGGGGTTATGACGACCATGGCGGCGTCGAAAACTAAAGCAGTCGCAGCCATGGATCAGATAGCCGCCTCGTTCTTCTGGCCTCCGCCTCTGGCTTCTGGCTTCTGGTTTCGGCGCGTAGCTTGAGGTATGCGCTCCCACACCTACTCCCGTTTTGTCCCGGGCGACGGTGACGCGGTCGACCTCGAGAAACTTCTCGAACAGCTCGCGGACTTCCTGCTGCAGTCAGGGTTCGCTGGCGGACCGATGAACCACCCCTGGTGGGGCGAAGTCGGGGAGGAGGCGGACCGGTCTCTCGAGGCGCTCAAACGGGCCATCCTCGAGGCGCTGATCGAGAGCGGGCAGTTCACGCCCGAAATGCTGGCCGCCATGCGTGGCGACGGAGACCAGGAGTCCGAAGCCCAACTCTCGGACTTGCTCGACCGCCTCGTTCAGCGGCTCGTCGAGCAGGGATACCTCTCGGTCCAGGCGCCGCCGCGGATGGCCGACGCCTATCAACCGGTCGAGGGCAAGGGCAGCATCGCCCAGGCCGCGTCACGCGACGTGCAGTTCCGCCTGAATGAAAAGGGCATCGACTTCCTTGGCTACAAGGCGTTGCGGCACATCCTTGGGACGTTAGGCAGGAGCAGCATGGGGAGCCACGATACGCCGCACCTGGCAACGGGCGTCGAGGCCGACGCCGCCAGCAAGCCCTACGAGTTCGGCGACACCCTCAACCTCGACGTGAACGCCACGCTGGGCCGCGCGCTCGCGCGCACGGGCACGATCACCTTTCCGCTCGACCTCGACTACCCGGACCTGATGGTGCACCAGGCCGAGTTCAGGTCCTCCTGCGCGACGGTCCTGCTGCTGGATACGTCCCACTCCATGATCCTCTACGGCGAGGACCGATTCACGCCGGCGAAGAAGGTGGCGCTCGCGCTCACGCACCTCATCCGCACGCAGTACCCGGGCGACACCATCCGCGTCGTCCTCTTCCATGACTCCGCGGAGGAGATCCCGCTCGCGACGCTGGCGCACGCGCAGGTGGGGCCGTACCACACCAACACCGCCGAGGGGCTGCGCCTCGCGCGCCGCATCCTGCTGGGCCAGCGGAAGGACATGCGACAGATCGTGATGATCACCGACGGCAAGCCCAGTGCGCTCACCATGCCTAACGGTGCCATCTACAAGAATGCGATGGGCCTCGACGCGGAGGTCATCAGCGCCACGCTGCGTGAGGTCGCGGAGTGCCGCCGTTCGGGCATCGTGATCAACACGTTCATGCTGGCCCGGGACCGCGCGCTGGTCCAGTTCGTGAAGAACGTCGCCGCCCTGAGCCGTGGCAAAGCGTACTTCACCAACACCGTGACTCTGGGCCAGTTCATCCTCATGGACTTCCTCAAGCGGAAGACGATGACGAAGAACTAGGTCGTGACTCGTGACTCGTGACTCGGCAGTTCCTCGACCCGCGACCCGCGACCCTCGACCCTCGACCCTGAGCAGCCCTTGCGCATCGGCCATCGCCGTCGTACCGTAGGCTCACAACCGAACCTCGTGGTCATTTGCCGGCGTATTGCGGCCACGTTAAACAAACGCTAAAAAGCCACGTGTCCCGGGGCTTTTCGCCACCCGGGAATTTTTTTGCCGGGTGCGAAAAGGCGCAGGATTCGTGGGGGAGAAGAGCATGGCTCCACCCATCGTGCGCCTCGGCCTCATTGGCTGCGGCACCGTAGGATCGGCATTCGCCGAACAGCTCATCGCGCGCGAACCGCTGCTGTCGCGGCGACTGGGCGCAAGGCTTCACCTGGCACGCGTCGCCGTTCGCGACCTGCGCCGCCAACGACCCGTGCCGCGTCGCCTGTTGTGTGACGACGCTGCCAGCATTGCCGCTGATCCCGACATCGATGTCGTCATCGAGGCAACGGGTTCCCCCTTCGCCGGTGACTGGCTCAAGACCGCGCTTGCCCGCGGGGCTGCCGCCGTCACCGCCGGGAAGCAGGCCGTCGCGAAAACACCGGCGCTGCTCGAGCGACTCGTCAGGCGCGACCAGCGACTGTGGTGCGAAGGTGCCGTCGCGGCGGGAGTTCCCGTCGTGAGGGCGCTGCGCGAGTCACTCGCCGGCGAGGAAGTGTACGCCATACGCGGCGTGCTCAATGGCACGAGCACGTTCCTGCTCTCGCGGCTGGAGTGCGGCGCCACGTTCGACGACGCCCTCGCTGAGGCGCAGTCCCTCGGATACGCCGAAGCCGATCCCACGGCCGATCTCGACGGCAGCGACGCCGCGGCAAAGCTCGCCATCCTGTGCACCGTGGCGTGGCAGACACCGATTACGGCGGACCAGGTCACCGTGACCGGTATCCACGGGATCATTCCCGTCGCGCGCGAAGGCGGATGGCGTCTCGTGGCCACGGCGTCACGCGATGGTGACCGCGTGCGCGCACGCGTGGCGCCGGAAAGGCTGGATCCGCGCGACGTTCTTGCCTCCGCGCACGGCGTCGTCAACGTGGTGGAAGTGAAGGCGTCGCTCGCCGGGGCTTTGACCTGGAGTGGCGCGGGCGCTGGCGGTGCGGCCACGGCCTCCGCGCTCGTGGGCGATACGCTGTCAGCGGCGAAACACGCCATCCGGCGCCTGCGTGCGAGGGTAGCCGCATGACGACCGCTATCCGACCGACGCGGGCACTCGCCGCCCTGCCACTCCGCTGCGCCTCCTGCGGACGCGATCATGAGGCGGCCCCCGCGCACATCTGCCCGTCGTGCCTCGGACCACTCGAACCGGTCTACGACGCCGATCGCGAACTGCCTGACCGGGCCGAGATCGCGGCGCGACCCCGGTCGTTGTGGCGCTACCGTGAATGGCTTCCATTCACCGGCCGTCCGGAACGGTGCCTCAACGCGGGATGGACGCCGCTCATCGATGCGCCGCGCCTGGCATCGGCGTTAGGCGTTTCGCGTTGCCTGGTGAAGCACGATGCCGGTTCGTTCCCTTCCCTCTCGTTCAAGGACCGCGTGGTGGCGTCGGCGTTCAACGCCGCGCACGCGTTCGGGCTCACGGTCGTGGGCTGCGCGTCGACCGGGAATCTTGCCAACGCCGTAGCCGCGGCCGCCGCACGCGAGGGCTTCCAGGCCTGGATCTTCATTCCGCACGACCTCGAGCCGGCGAAGGTGGCCGCGTCGGCGATCTTCGGTCCGCGGCTCGTGCGCGTGCGCGGCACGTACGACGACGTCAACCGCCTGTGCGCCCAGGTGGCAGACCGCTTTGGCTGGGGCATCGTGAACGTCAACCTTCGCGCCTACTACGGCGAAGGCTCCAAGACGGCGGCTTTCGAGATCGCCGAGCAACTCGGCTGGCGGCTGCCGGATGCGGTGGTGGCTCCCATGGCCGGCGGATCGCTCGTGACGAAGCTGTCGAAGGGCTTCGGCGAGTTCCTCAGCGCGCGCCTCGTGCACGGCGTGACGCCGCGGCTCTATGGCGCCCAGGCGGAAGGGTGCGCTCCAATCGTCAGGCTCGTTGAGCGCGGCGACGACACGATTTTGCCCGTAAAGCCGGCCACCATCGCGAAGTCGCTCGCCATCGGTAACCCGGCCGATGGCCGCACCGCGTCGCACGCCATTCGCTCGTCAGGCGGATGGGCCGCTGCCGTGAATGACCTCGAGATCGTCGAGGGCATCCGCTTGCTGGCGGAAACGACCGGAATCTTCGGCGAGACCGCTGCTGGCGTCACGGTGGCCACCGCTCGAGCACTGGCCCGCGCCGGCCGACTGACGCCGGATGATGAAGTGGTGCTCTGCATAACGGGCAACGGTTTGAAGACGATCGATGCAGTGTCGGATTCGCTCGCGATCCCCGAACCAATCGCTCCGCGCCTTTCGGAAGTAACAACGCTCATCCAATCAACCCAGACCTGATCGGAAGGCAGTTATCCGACATCTGACATCCGACCTCCGACCTCCGACATCCGACATCCCACTCATGCCCACCATCAGCCTCCCAAGCGTGCTCACTCCGCTGGCCAACGGCGAGCACACCCTCAGCGCCTCCGGCAGCACCGTTGGCCAGGCCATCGACGACATCAGTCGCCGCTTCCCCGCCCTCTCCCCGCGCCTTCGCGATGAAAACGGCGAGCCGTACCCGTTCGTGACCATCTACCTGAACGACGAGGACATCCGGTTCATCGGCGGGTTCGACGCGCCGGTGCAGCCCACGGACGAACTCTCGGTCGTGCCCGCCGTGGCGGGAGGGTGACTCATGGCCACCTCGACTCTCCCCGAACGGGCCACGGGCGACCTCGCGCCTGACGAGTACCTGCGTTACAGCCGGCACCTCATCCTGCCGGAGATCGGCGTGGATGGCCAGCGCGCCCTCCGGCGCGCGCGCGTCCTGCTCGTGGGCGCTGGAGGACTCGGGTCACCGGCCGCGCTGTACCTCGCGGCCGCCGGTGTCGGCACGTTAGGCCTCGTCGACTTTGACCACGTCGACGTGACCAACCTCCAGCGCCAGGTCCTCCACGGCACGCGCGATATTGGCCGTCACAAGCTCGATTCCGCGCGCGACCGGCTCCGGGACATCAACCCCGGCGTCCACGTCGAGGGGTTCCCGGTCCGGCTCTCGGCGGACAATGCCAGGGAAATCGCCAACGGCTTCGACCTCATCCTCGACGGCACCGACAACTTCGCCACGCGGTACCTCGTCAACGACCTCTGCGTCCTGCAAGGCGTGCCTAACGTTTACGGCAGCATCTTCCGCTTTGACGGACAGGCGTCGGTGTTCGCGACCCGCGACGGACCGTGCTACCGCTGCCTCTATCGCGAGCCACCGCCGGCCGGACTCGTACCCGCGTGCGCCGAGGGTGGCGTACTCGGGGTGTTACCGGGACTGGTCGGGACCATCCAGGCGACTGAAGCGATCAAGCTGATTACCGGCGCGGGAACGCCGTTGATTGGAAGGCTGCTGCTCGTCGATGCGCTCCATTGGCGGCAACGCGTTGTCAGGCTGCGACGTGATCCGCTCTGTCCGGCGTGTGGAACACGCGAGATCAGGGACCTCTCTGATGCCGAGCAGCTCTGCGCCGTGGAACCCGTTGATGACGTGGATGCGGTGTTCGGCGCCGTCCCCGAAATCGAACCCGCTACGCTTCACGCGCGTCTGCGCTCGGGTGACGCGCTCGACATCCTCGACGTGCGCGAGCCGCACGAATGGGCGATCGCGAGCCTCGACGGTGCGCTCCGGATTCCGCTCGCGGCGCTGGAGTCGCGGCTCGACGAGCTGTCGCGTGACCATGAGATCGTCGTGCACTGCAAGGGTGGTGGTCGCAGTGCCCAGGCCGTGAGACGCTTGCGCGCCGCCGGCTTCAAGCGCGTGTGGAACCTGGCCGGTGGAATCAAGCGTTGGAGCGAGGACGTGGATCCGAGCGTACCGACGTACTGACAGGAAGGGTGCGCAGGGTGCAGAGGGTGCTGAGGGTGCATGATGTTCATGCACCCTTCGCACCCATGGCACCCTTCGCACCCTATATTCAGCGCATGTCCGGCGCCCTTTCGATCGCCTTCCTCGGGTTCCTGCTCGGCGTTCGTCACGCGGTGGACCCCGATCACGTGGTTGCGATGAGCACCATTGCCACACGAGCCACGACATTCCGGCGAGCGGCGGGTCTTGGCGCGATGTGGGGCATCGGACACACGCTGACCATCCTGCTCGTTGGCGGCACCATCGTCCTTCTCAGGGTCGCGATATCGCCACGCATTGGACTCGCGATGGAGTTCAGCGTTGCGCTCATGCTGATCCTGCTCGGCTTCCAGAACGTGTGGAGAGCCCGAGGGACTGACGCGCCCGCTCCTTCATCCGCGCGCCCGTTCGTGGTCGGGATGGTGCACGGGATGGCCGGCTCCGCTGCTGTCGTTTTGCTCGTGCTTGCGACCGTGAGCGATACAACCTGGGCCCTCGCCTACCTCAGCCTGTTCGGCCTCGGCACGGTGATTGGCATGGTGATCGTTACGGCGACGATCGCGCTTCCCGCGTCTGTTGCGGTCAGCCGGGTGAAGAACGCACGTCGCTGGCTCACGCTGGCGTCGGGTGTGGCCAGTGTCGCCCTCGGTGTCCTCCTGGCGTCGGAGCTCACCGAGGGAGAGGGCGGACTCTTTTCCGATTTGCCCACCTGGACACCTCGCTGAGTTCCGCGCGTCACCGGAACTACCGCCAGGATGCCGCGGTGGCCCGCGCGTTTTCGCGACAGCTTCGTACCTGGTTCAGCAAGCAGGGACGCGACCTTCCCTGGCGTGCGACAAGAGATCCGTATCGCATCCTGGTCTCGGAGCTGATGCTGCAGCAGACCCAGGTTTCGCGAGTGCTTGGCTTCTATGACCGATTCCTGACGCGGTTCCCCACGCTCGATTCCGTCGCGCGGTCGCGTCCCAGCCAGGTACGCGAAGCGTGGCGTGGTCTCGGTTATTACGCCCGGGCGCGCAACCTGCACCGCCTCGCGCGCGAAGTCTCCCTGCCAGACGGCAGCGGCATCATGCCTGACGATCCTGACGTGTTACGACAGTTGCCAGGTGTGGGCGCGTACACCGCCGGCGCCGTCGCTTCGTTCGCGTTCGAGCGACGAGCCGCACTGGTCGACACGAACGTTGCACGCGTATTGCGCCGGGTGTTCGCGCCTCGCGTGAATCCGCGCTCGACGAAGGGTCAGCGCGTGCTGTGGGAAATCGCGAAGGCAATCCTTCCCCGGACCGGCAAGGCCACGTGGACCCACAACCAGGCACTGATGGAACTCGGCGCCCTGGTCTGCACAGCGCGGGTCATGAAGTGCGATGTGTGCCCGGTGAAACGGTACTGCCTAACGCAGGGTGCAACGGGTGCAACGGGTGCAACGGGTGCAACGGGTGCGTAGGGTGCGTAGGTACAGGCACCCTGTGCACCCTGTGCACCCTACGCACCCTATTTCTTCAACCGATGCGACCGGTCCAGCACATGCTTGTACGGCCGCTCGGGCTGCCCGACATAGATCTGCCGCGGACGCGCGATCTTCTGCTCCTTGTCGAGCAGCATCTCCTCCCACTGCGCCAGCCACCCGGCGGTGCGCGCCACGGCAAACAGCACCGTGAAGTAATCCGTCGGGAACTTCATCGCCCGGTAGATCAGGCCCGTGTAGAAGTCCACGTTCGGGTACAGCTTGCGTGAGATGAAGTACTCGTCGGCCAGTGCGATGCGCTCGAGCTCGAGCGCGATCTCCAGGTCCTTGTCCATTCCGGTGACCTGGAAGACGTCGTAGGCCAGTTGCTTCACGATCTTCGCGCGCGGGTCATAGCTCTTGTAGACGCGATGGCCAAATCCCATCAGGCGCTGGCCCTTTCCGCCTTTCACCTCATCGATGAACGCCGGCACGTTCTTCGGGTGTCCGATCGACTCGATCATCCGCAGCACCTGCTCGTTGGCGCCACCATGGAGCGGGCCATAGAGCGCCGTGATTCCCGCCGCCACAGCGCTGAACGGGTCCACGTGTGAGGAACCCACGGCGCGAACAGCGTTCGTCGAGCAATTCTGCTCGTGATCGGCGTGGAGAATGAAGAGCACCTCGATGGCTTTCACGAACGCCGGATGCGCCTCGTACTTCGGCTCGCTCATGCGGGCAATCATCGACAGGAAGTTCGTGCTGTACAGGAGGTCGTTGTCGGGATAGACGAACGGCAGTCCCTTCGAATGTCGATAGCAGAACGCCGCCAGCGTGGGCAGCTTCGCCAGCAGGCGGATGATCGAGACGTACCGGCCCTGCTCGTCGTGAATATCCTTGGCCTCCGGGTAGAACGCGGAGAGCGCGGCCACGGAGCTGCCCAGCATCGACATCGGGTGTGCGTCGTACCTGAAGCCTTCGAGAAAGCGCTTGATGTTCTCGTGGACGTACGTGTGGAACGTGATGTCGTGCACCCAGGTGTCGTATTGCTTCTGCGTCGGCAGCTCACCATGACGCAGCAGGTACGCCACTTCGAGGAACGTGGCCTGTTCCGCGAGCTGCTCGATCGGGTAGCCACGATAGCGAAGGATCCCCACATCACCGTCGATATAGGTGATCGCACTCCGGCACGACGCGGTGTTCATGAACGCCGGGTCGTAGCTCATCATCCCGAAGTCGTCGGCGTCAACACGGATCTGTCGCAGGTCCGCGGCGCGAATCGCTCCTTCGGCGATCGGAATCGAGTACGACTTTCCAGTGCGATTGTCGCGAATGTCCAGCGTGTCTGTGGCGGTCGTCGTCGATGCGGTCATTGCACTGCAGGTCGGGGTTCGCTCAGGGGCGCTCTTGCACCCATCGATTACTGGATAAAAACTAGCGGACTGTGTTGACGGGTCATATTCTCGCCGTTGGGTTCAGACGACCCTGAGGTCGTTGCTCCCACGAGGCCGCCCCGCGCCACCCTGAACCCGACCCCATCGGCATGGATGCAACCCGGCTGCTGCTCGTCGTGATTGCGGCAGCCGTCGGAGGCGCGATCAATGCGATCGCCGGTGGCGGCACGCTGGTCACGTTCCCCGCGCTGGTCGGATTGGGTGTCCCCGCCATCGTGGCCAACGCCACGAGTACGGTCGCCCTCTGGCCTGGCGCCTTGGGAAGTCTGTTCGGGTATCGGGACGAACTGGCGGGCGCCCGATCGTGGGCAATCCGGTTTGCGGTACCGAGCGTCGCAGGCGGACTGCTTGGCGCACTGCTGCTGTTGCGCACACCCGCGGAGCGCTTCGACCAGGTAGTCCCGTGGCTCGTACTCGGCGCCACCGTGCTGTTTCTCGTGCAGCGTCCCCTCATGACAGCACTGCGCTCGCGATCAGCCACGGCTCCAGGCAAGCCTGACGACCCGACGAGCCGCCCACCCGGAATGCTGCTGCTCCTCTTTCAACTTGGCGTCGCGGTGTACGGCGGGTACTTCGGCGCCGGCATCGGGATCCTCATGCTCGCCGCGCTGGGATTCATGGGGTTCAAGAACATCCACCGCATGAATGGCCTCAAGAACTGGGGCGGCCTCTGCATCAATGTCATCGCGGCGCTCACCTTCGCGCTCGGTGGCTTCGTCAACTGGCCAGTCGCGATCGCGATGGCGATCGGTGCGTTGGCAGGCGGCTACGCGGGCTCCCGGCTTGCCCAACGGGTGCCGCAGGAGGTCGTTCGACGAGCAGTTATTGCGATCGGGCTGCTCGCATCAAGCTGGCTCTTTCTCAAATAGGGTCGAGGGTTGAGGGTCGAGGGTCGAGGGTCGAGGGAAGGTTGAAGGGTTCTGCGTGGAGCTGAACCCTAAACCCTGAACCCTTCTCTCGACCCCCGACCCTCGACCCTCGACCCTCGACCTACGCTACACCAACCTTCATAGCCTTCTTCATCGCATCCACGAACACGTCAATGTCGTTCGGCGTCGTGTAGACACTCGGCGTGATGCGAAGGCCATGGAACTCCTCGTGTACGATCGGCGTGGTGCGGATGCGGTGCTTGTCCCACAGCCAGCCGAACAACTTTGATGTGTCCAGGCCATCGACGTTCACCAGTGCAATGCCGCACGACTGCGTG
>DATMBT010000249.1:0-10011 GCA_035559475.1 Gemmatimonadaceae bacterium | reverse complement strand
CCGAGATGGTGAACCAGGTGTGTTTCCAGGTCGTGGGTTGCGACACCACGGTCTCGATGGCCGCCGAACACGGGCAGCTCGAGTTGAACGTCATGATGCCGGTGATTGCGCACAACATCCTGCTGTCGATGCGCATCCTGGTGAACGCAGTGACGTCATTCGACGAGCGGTGTGTCCGCGGGATCGAAGCCAATGAGGCAATGTGTCAGTACTGGGTCGAGCGTTCAGCGGCTCTTGCCACGGCGCTCGCGCCACAGATCGGATACGCCGCCGCGGCCGAATTGAGCAAGCGATCGGTGAAGGAGGGAATCCTGATCCGGGACCTGGTGAAACGCGAACACGTTCTCCCCGACGCGGAGGTGGACGAGGTCCTGGACCTCCGGAAGATGACCGAGATCGGAGTGCCGGGCGGGAAACACGGTCCGGCGCCGGCCGGTGGCTGACCCAATCGCGGCGCTGCACCGCCTGCAGTAGCTTTCGATTCGATGCGCATCACGACCTGGGCCGAGTACGGCTTGATCTGCTCCCTGAACCTCGCCCGCCGCCATGGCAACGGGCCGGTCACGGGCCGCGAAATCGCGAACCAGGAACGCCTCCCGGCGGACTACGTCGAGCAGATCCTGCTGCGCATGCGGCGTGCGGGCATCGTGACGAGCGTTCGCGGCGCGCATGGCGGCTATGTCCTGGCGCGCCATCCCGGCGACATCTCGGTGCGCCAGGTCGTGACGGCATCGGAGCACACGACGTTCGACGTCAGGTGCCTAACGCATCCCGTTGCGGAAGACCGGTGCGCGGATTCGTCGAACTGCAGCATCCGGCCGGTGTGGATGATGCTGCAGCAGCGCATCGACGATGCGCTCGAGAGCGTGCACCTCGCCGACCTGCTGCAGGATGAACCAGCGGTTCGGTCCCGGGTTGGCCTTCCGGTTCTTCACGCCTGACGGAGCCGCCAGTGGCGTGGCCATTTGGAAAGTCCAAAGCCGCGGAGCAGGGTCGGCGCTCGGTTCAATCGTACGTCACGGACGCATCTGCGGAACCTGACGAGCAGGAGGTGCAGTGGCTCGCGTCGATTGCGGGTGACGGTGACCTCGACCGGGCACGCTGGGAGTTGCGCTACGCGCGTCGCGCGCTGGCGTTGATCGTCGCTGAGCGAGACGCCCTCGACGATCGCACCGGTTCACTCGTCGCGCGTGAAATGCGACAGGCGCTTCACATGGACCGGAGCGTCGCCGCCGGCATGGTCGCCGTGGCGGAGCGACAGCTCAACCAGCGCCTCACGTCGTTTCGAACAGCGCTTGGTGACCGCTCTGCCGGAGACTCGCCTGACGTCAGGGCCGCGCGCGTCATGCTGGACCGTGTTGGCGTGCGCGACGTGCTGGCGAATATCCCGCGTGCCGCCAGCATCGTCCGACAGTATCTCGAGTCCGCGCAGGAGTCGTTACGCCGTGCGTTCGGTGTGGCCTCGGTTCCCGAAGATGTTCGACCGTCTGCCTGGGGACCGCGGCGGCCGGGCTGATGAACCGTGACCAGAAAACAGCGACGGCGGCCCCGTGATCCGGGAGCCGCCGTCGCTCTTTCACATGAGTGCCGAAGGGGGGACTCGAACCCCCACGAGCTTTCGCCCACTGGCTCCTGAAGCCAGCGCGTCTACCAGTTCCACCACTTCGGCAAGGGGCCGAAACGTAATCGGCGCTTGAGGTTGTGGTCAACGCCCCAATTCACGGCGCAAGGCTTTTCCGCAGGACAAGAGGAACGGGCTCGGCGGGATCGATGATGTCGCGCGGTGGAGAACCGCGCGTCCTGGCGACGGCACATGCGGCACACAGGGGGTGGCGGGAGTCATCAGGGGATGGCCGCGTTAGGTTCCGCTCACTGCCGCACGGCCCGCACGCTGCCTAACTTCCAATGATCGCGATGGTGTCAGCGGAAACACGCCGCAACGGATGAAAATGGCGGACGCCAAGTCCACAGAGAGTGACCGGCAGAGCATCACAAAAAATCGGTCGGCTCGCCATGAATATGAGATCCTGGACACATTCGAGGCGGGACTTGTGCTCACGGGCACAGAAGTAAAGTCGTTGCGTGACGGCCGCGCGAACCTGGGCGATGCGTACGGCGTAGTAAAAGGTGGCGAGCTCTGGCTGTTGAATGCGCATATTTCGCCGTACGGAAGCGGGGGATACGTCAACCATGATCCCGCGCGTTCCCGAAAGCTGTTGCTTCACCAGCGAGAGATTCGTCGGCTCATCGGGGCCGTCGAACGAGAGGGCCTCACATTGATTCCACTGGAGCTGTACTTCCGCCGCGGCCTCGCGAAAGTGAGCCTGGCTCTGGCCCGCGGCAAGAAACTCCACGACAAGCGCGATGACGCGCGTCGCCGCGATGCGGAGCGCGACATCGCAAGGGTAATTCGCAAACGATGATCCTTGCCGCCCTCCTGGTAACGCTGCAGGTCGCCGACACGATAAAGCCGATGCGGTCAACGACACCGCCGCGTCCTGCACGGCGCCTGGTCGTGGTCGATGCCGGACATGGGGGACCTGACCGTGGCATGAAGGGCACGACGACCTCGCGCACGCGCATTCACGAAGCTGACATCACACTCAGCGTCGCGAAGAAAGTCCGGTCCGCGCTCGTCGCTCGTGGCATCGACGTGCTGATGACACGGAGCACCGACACCTTGATTGCGCTGCGTGATCGCGGACGGATTGCCAACGACGCCGGCGCGACGCTCTTCCTGTCCATCCACGTGAACGCCGCCAACCCACGGTGGCGTAACCCTCGTTCGGCGCGTGGATTCGAGACATTTTTCCTCTCGGATGCGAAGACCGAAGACGACCGGTACGTAGCCGAGATGGAAAACGACGCCGACCGATTCCTCGGCGATGACTCAGAGCCCGGAGACCCGCTGGCGCTCGTATTGGGGGACATGATGCAGAATGCGCACCTTCGTGAGTCGAGTGAATTGGCAGCGACGGTGCAGTCGGGCCTGAAGCCCATTCATCCATCGAGCAATCGTGGCGTGAAGCAGGCGGGGTTTGCCGTCCTCATCGCCGCGCACATGCCCGCCGCGCTGGTGGAGATCGGGTTCGGGACGAACGCGTCTGAAGCCACGTGGATGGCCAGCGCACGGGGTCAGCAGTCCATCGCGGACGCCATCGCGGCATCCACCATCAAGTACCTCGACGACTACGCTCGTCGGGGTGGGGCGGCGACAGGTAGCCGATGACCACACCGGTCACGACGTCGCGACTCGCCGTCGAGCTGGCCGGGCTGTCACTCCAGAATCCGCTGTTCCTCGCGTCAGGCACCGCGGGTTACGGGCGCGAGCTCGACGCGGTGCTCGACATCGACGCGCTCGGCGGACTGGTGACCAAGGCCGTCAGCGTTGAACCGCGCCACGGGGCGCCCGCACCAAGGGTGGCGGAGTTTCCGGCGGGAATGCTGAACGCGGTGGGGCTCGCGAATCCGGGAGTGGAGGCGGTGCGCAGCGAACACCTGCCGTGGCTTGCGCACCGCGTGAAGCGCGCCCGCATCCTCGTGAACGTTGTCGGCAGTCGAGTGGAGGACTTTGCCGACGTGGTGGCTCGACTCGATGGCGTCGAGGGAATCGACGGCTTCGAACTGAACGTGAGCTGCCCGAATGTCAGGGCTGGCGGCGTGGAATTCGGTGCCGACCCTGACACGCTGCGTGAGGTGGTAAGCCGCGCGCGCGCCCAGACCAGGCTGCCGTTGTTCACCAAGCTGTCGCCGGCCGTCAGTGATATCGCGCGCGCCGCCAGCATCGCGCTCGAGGCAGGATCCAACGGACTGACGTTGATCAACACCATGCCTGGACTGCTGGTCGACGTCGAGTCGCGCAAACCGGAGCTCGGCTTCGGCAGCGGAGGCATGAGTGGAAGTGCGCTGCTTCCGATCGGCGTTCTCGCCACGTGGAAAGTGTGGCGCGCGACGAAGGCCCCCATCATCGGTGCCGGCGGAATTGGGAGCGCCACCGATGCTGTCCAATACCTCGTGGCAGGAGCGTCCGCGTTTGCCATCGGAACAGCCGCGCTGCGCGACCCACGCTTGCCGGCGCGGCTGGTGCGCGACCTGGCGTCGTGGTGCGAGGTCCGCGGAGTGGCGTCTGTGCGGGAGCTTACCGGGACGCTGGAATGGCCATCGTGAAGCCGGTGCCAATCGTGGCACTCGATGTGCCCGACATGGCCCGCGCGCTGGAGCTCGTCGAACGCCTTGGCGACTCGTGTGAGTTCTACAAGGTTGGCGGAGAGCTGTTCACCGCTTCGGGGCCGGCAATGGTGGAAGCGCTCCGGCTGCAGGGAAAGCGCGTCTTTCTCGACCTCAAGTTCCACGACATCCCGAACACGGTTCGATCGGCTGCTCGTTCAGCGGCGGCGTGTGGCGCTTCCTTGATCACCGTGCACGCTACCGGTGGGCGGGCAATGATCACCGCGGCCGTAGAAGGGGCTGGCGGCGATTGCAGAGTGCTGGCGGTCACGATCCTGACTTCGTTTGACGGCCCGGGCCTCTCCGAGGCACTGGGAAAACCCGTTTCTTCGATGGCTGACGAAGTCATGCGCCTGGCCGGCCTCTCCCTGAATGCGGGCGCCTATGGTGTGGTTTGCTCGGGGCAGGAATCCGCCCGCGTCGTGGAGGAGTTCAAGGGACGCCTGGCCACCCTCGTTCCGGGGGTTCGACTGGCCGGCGATGCGGCTAACGATCAGAGCCGTGTGGTGACCCCCGCTGACGCGGCGCGGGCGGGGGCATCGTTCATAATCCTGGGAAGGACCGTCACCGCCGCCCCGGATCCCATCGTCGCCATGCGCCGGGTGCTCGACGAACTGACCTCCTGACAGGGTCCTGAACGGACCACTTCCGTCCCTTGCACAGGCACTCTAAGGTGCCTATTTTCAGCGTCTTGGCCGATTTGCGGGTCCGACAGCGACGGAGAAGCAGTGAAGGTCCGAACGAGTGTGCAACCGATTTGCGAGCACTGCCGCGTTGTGAAGCGCAGCGGCGTGACACGCATTATCTGCAAGCGAAACCCCAAGCATAAGCAGCGGCAGGGCTGACATGGCTCGTATTGCTGGTGTCGATCTCCCTCGCGACAAGAAGGTTGAGATCGGACTGACTTACATCTTCGGCGTCGGGCGTACGACCGCGCGCGAGATCCTCGAGAAGACGGGCGTGAGCTCGGCGCTTCGTGTTCGCGATCTCACCGACGCGGACGTGAATCGTCTGCGTCAGGCGATCGAGAAGGACTATCGCGTCGAAGGCGCACTGCGCACCGAAGTCGCGATGAACATCAAGCGACTGATGGACATTGGTTCGTACCGCGGGATTCGACACCGCCGCGGTCTGCCGGTCCGTGGTCAGCGCACGCACACGAACGCGCGCACGAAGAAGGGTCCGCGCCGCGCGATCGCCGGCAAGAAGAAAGTGACGAAGTAATCCGGAGCGGGAGCGGAGAGTCATCTCCAGCTTCCCGCCTCCTGTCTCCTATCTCCTCTCGGTATTCATGGCAACGGGCAAGAAGACTAAGCGCGTGATTGAGGCGGAGGGCGTGGCGCATATCAGCGCCACGTTCAACAACACCACGATCACGATCACCGATATGGGTGGCAACTCGGTCGCCTGGGGATCGGCTGGAAAGGCGGGCTTCAAGGGTTCCAAGAAGTCGACGCCATTCGCCGCCACAGTCGCCGCGGAGCAGGCAGCGCGCGAGGCGCTCTCGATGGGCGTTCGCCGCGTGCATGTCCGCGTGCAGGGACCTGGCAGCGGTCGCGAGTCGGCGATCCAGGCGCTCGCGTCCGCGGGCCTGCAGGTGAAGTCGATCAAGGACGTGACGCCGATTCCGCATAACGGCTGCCGTCCGCCGAAGCGCCGGAGAGTCTGACCGATGCGCTACACGGGACCGAGCTGCCGGCAGTGCCGCCGCGAAGGCACCAAACTCTTCCTCAAGGGAACGAAGTGCTTCACCGAGAAGTGCCCGGTCGAGCGTCGTCCTTATGCGCCAGGCCAGCACGGCCAGGCGACTGCGCGCCGTCGCAAGGCGTCTGAATACGCCAAGCAGCTGCGCGAGAAGCAGAAGATCAAACGGATTTACGGCGTGTCCGAGAAGCAGTTCCGGAACACGTTCGAGCATGTCACGTCGCTGCCCGGCATCACGGGCCATAACCTCCTTGCCGCGCTCGAAAGTCGGCTGGACAACATGGTCTATCGCCTCGGGTTTGCGTCGAGCCGGAAGGCTGCACGCCAGCTGGTACGGCATCGCCACATCGAAGTGAACGGCAAGACGGTCGACATCCCGAGTTTCGTTGTGCTGCCCGGACAGGAAATCCGCGTACGCACCGGATCGCGCGAGAACGGGTTCATCCAGAGCGCGATGGAGCATGCATCGCGCGGCGCGTCGCCAACGTGGCTCGCCGTCGATCGCGACACGTTCAGCGGCCGGATGCTGGAGCGTCCGAGCCGTCCGAATATTCCAATAGCTGCACAGGAGCAGTTAGTGGTGGAGTTGTACTCGAAGTAGTGATCAGGGATCAGGGATTAGTAGTTAGGCGCTTATCACTGGTTTCTAATCCCTACTCCCTAATGCCTAATCACTAGTGATTAGTTAGGTCGGGACCCTGGATCCCTCACGAACCCACCGCGCGCCAGGGGCGGGGTGGGGCGTTGCCGAGGCCTAATGCCCGGCATGACCACGACAGGATAATTCGTTCATGAGCAAGGCAATCGATCTCAAGGGACTGATCCTTCCGCAGCTGGTTGAAGTTCACCGCCGCGAGGACAACTCCAACATCGCAGAGTTCCGCATCCAGCCGCTCGAGCGTGGCTACGGCCACACGCTCGGCAACGCGATGCGGCGCATGCTGCTGTCATCACTCCGCGGGACCTCCGTATGGGGCTTCCGGATTGATGGCGTCGTGCACGAGCACCAGACGGTGCCCGGTGTGGTGGAAGACGTCCACCTCATCATCGGCAACCTCAAGAACCTCGTCCTCGCGATGGGCGAGGAGTCTGAGGAAGTCGTGCTTCGCATTTCACGCTCCGAGGCCGGCCCCGTCACCGCCGGGCATATCGAGTCGAACGCGAACGTGCGCGTCATCGACGCTCGTCATCACCTGTTCACGCTGCAGGACGACCGCGACATCAACGTCGAGCTGTACGTGAACAAGGGACGCGGCTACGTGGAGGCGGACTCACATGTCGCCGACCGTGGCCTGCCGGTGGACCTCGTGAAGATCGACGCGCTCTACAATCCAGTCCGTCGCGCGAACTTCACGGTGGCCGAGACCCGCGTCGGTCAGCGCACGGACTACGACCGGCTGGTGCTGACGGTCGAGACGAACGGCACGATCTCTCCCGAGGAAGCGGTGAGCTATGCTGCCGCCCTCGCGCAGACGCACTTCCAGTATTTCGCCGGCTTTGGCTCGAGCACGTCAGCCACGGTGATGCCTGGCGGCGATGCGCAGACCGGTGATGCCGCGAAGCTCGCCATGCGCCTCAAGACGCTGATCGACGACCTCGACCTGTCAGTACGGTCGGTGAACTCGCTGAAGAACTCGAACATCCGCACGCTGGGTGACCTGGTTCGGCAGACCGAAAACCAGATCCTGCAGGTCAAGAACTTCGGGAAGAAGTCACTGCAGGAGATCGCGCACCTGCTGGAGAGCGAAGGGCTCAACTTCGGCATGCGGTACGAAGAGAATGGCGATGGCGTGAAGATCCTCGATTGGGGCACGGCGCCGAGCCAGGCCGCCGCGAACGCGCCTGACGACGATATGATGGAGGACCTCGAGTAATGCGGCACCGCAAGGCGGGACGCCAACTGCGTCGCACCGGGGAGCAGAAACTGGCCCTGATGCGCGGGCTGGCGATGTCCCTCATCCAGTACGGCGCCATCGAGACGACGGAAGCCAAGGCAAAGGAGCTGCGGCCGTTCGTCGAGAAGCTCATCACTCGCGCGCGCAGTGGCACGCTTCACGATCGTCGTCAGGCGACGAGGCACGTGCAACAGCGCGCCATCGCTGACAAGCTGTTTACGGAAGTCGGCCCGAAGTTCCAGAAGCGCGCCGGCGGCTACACACGCATCCTCAAGCTTGGCCACCGCAAGGGCGACGGCGCGGAGATGGCCCGCATTGAACTGGTGGAGACCTGACGATGGCCATCCAACGAAACCGCTGCTACGTCTGCGAGAAGGGCGTGGCCTACGGCAACAACGTCTCGCACGCGAACAATCGCACGCGCCGCACCTGGAGGCCCAACCTGCAGACGGCGCGGATCGTGATCGAAGGCAAGATCACCCGGATCCGCGTGTGCACGCGGTGCCTGGGCGCCGGAAAGATCCAGCGCGCTCCACGCGCCCCACGCGTTGCGTGAGGCTGATGTTTGCAGCACGAGAAGGGAGCGCCGATGGCGCTCCCTTTTTTTCGCCACCTGCTGACCTTCTCTTTTGCTCGGAGAGATGCCGACAGCCCTGATTACCGGTGTGAGCGGGCAGGACGGGAGCTACCTCGCCGAGTTCCTGCTCGGCCAGGCATACCACGTCATCGGCACCACGCGCGATGCGCGTCGCGCGCTTTACCTGCCGTGGGCGCGCGCCCTCGCGGGCGTGGACCTCGTCGAGTTGCCGGACGCGCATGACGTCGCCGACCTCGTACGAAGCAGGAAACCCGACGAGGTCTACCATCTGGGCGGACCATCGAAGGTCTCGACTTCGTGGGACGATCCCGCAGGGACCGAGCAGGGCATCGTGCTCTTCACCGCGCTTATTCTCGACGCGATCGTGGACATGCTGCCGTCGCCGCGATTGTTCGTCGCAGGGTCATGCGAGATTTTCGCGGCGGAGGGTGAAGCGCAGGACGAGTCCGCACCGCTCGACCCGCAGTCCCCGTACGCCCGGGCAAAACTCGAGGCACTCGAACTCGTTCGCGCGGCGCGCGAGAGATTCGGCGTCTACGCGGCGACCGGCATTCTCTTCAACCATGAGAGTCCCCGGCGCGGCGCCGAGTTCGTGACGGGCAAGATTGCCCGTGCGGCCGCGCGCATTGCCAGCGGCAAGGAACAGGCGGTGAGTCTCGGGAACATCGGCGTGCGGCGCGACTGGGGTTTTGCTGGCGATTTCGTCCGCGCGATGTGGCTGATGCAATTCCAGGATGAGCCGCAGGACCTCGTGATCGGTACGGGCCTGGCGCATTCCGTGAGCGATTTCTGCGACGTCGCCTTCCGCAGGGTTGGTTTGAACTGGAAGGACCACGTCACAGTGGACCCGGCACTGATTCGGCGAGCTGACGCGCCGCTTCGCCTCGCGAATCCCGCGCGCGCCAAGGCACGACTCCGCTGGACACCGGAAGTAGATTTCGAGCGTTTGGTCGGGATGATGGTTGACGCCGAGAAAAGGTAAAAAGGGTCAGACTCGATTTTCGGGTGGAGCCTGGACCCCAAAGAAGACAAGGTAAATCGAGTCTGACCCTTTTTACTTAGAGCCTGTACCCTGCTTACTAATGCCGCGTCGTAACGACATCCATCGCATTCTTCTCATCGGTTCCGGTCCCATCGTGATCGGACAGGCCGCGGAGTTCGACTACTCGGGTACGCAGGCGTCGCGCGCGCTTCGCGAGGAGGGATACGAAGTCATCCTCGTGAACTCAAACCCGGCGACGATCATGACGGACCCCGAAATCGCCGACCGGACGTACCTCGAGCCGGTGACGCCGGAATACGTCGAGATGGTGATCGCCAAGGAAAGGCCGGACGCACTCCTGCCGACGATGGGGGGCCAGACCGCGCTCAACGTGGCGATGAAGTTGTCGGAGACCGGCGTGCTGGAGAAATACGGCGTGGAGTTGATTGGTGCCAAGGCGCGCTCGATCAAGATGGCGGAGGACCGTGAGGAGTTCACGGCGGCCATGGAGCGCATCGGCCTCAAGGTGCCGCAGGGCCGGATCGCCAGGACATGGGAAGAGGCGCAGGTGATCGCCGAGTTCACCGGCTACCCGGCGATCATCC
>DATMBT010000248.1:0-4245 GCA_035559475.1 Gemmatimonadaceae bacterium | reverse complement strand
GGCCCGTCAGCCAACAACGAGCAGGACGCCTTTACAGCACCTGCGCCCTGATCACTGGATCACCAGCGGCACCGCTGATGCGACTTGCAGGTCAATCAGCGCATAGAGCCGCCGGTCGACTTGAAAGAAGAGCGCCGCCTTTTTGCCGGCGATCACCGTTTCGATTCTGGGCACGTACTTCTGTCGTGTCTGCGCCAGTTCGACCTGAATCGCGGCCCACCGCTTGATCATGCTGACGGCTTGTGCATCGGTCAGAGTCTTCTGATTGGCGGCGTAATCCTTGATGATTGAGTAGAACTCGTCGTAGTGCCTGGTCATCTCGGCGGCGTATTCGTCATAGATCGGCCAGAATTTTGTCGCCTCTGTTTCGGTAAGGGGCACGTTCAGGGCGATGAGCTTCTTCTTGTCCGAGCGAAGGTTACGCCTGAGCAATGCGATGTCCTTCTCGACGTCGACTCCAGTGGCTGTTTCCACCTGCGCGGTTGCGATACCAGTTGGCGCCATGATGGCGAAGGCCGCGACAAGCGCAGGAATGAGCATCTTCTTCATTGTCGTCTCCGGTTCCAGTTGACGAACCGGTGAAATCGTCGCCTGTGGCGAGGACCGCAGTCGCGATCGACGCGGCTGGCGTTCACCGGCGTGATGCGTACGGTGGGACCGAAGCCGGTTTCCTCGCTATTGGCCCATTGGGCAAGCGCTGAAGAGACGCGCCGTTCAGTTGCTAGTCAGAACGCAGGACAACGTTAGGATCGACACGCGACGCCCGACGCGCGGGAATCCAGCTCGCGGCAATCGCAACCGCGATCAGTGTCGTGGCGACCAGCGCAAACACTGAGGGATCCCGTGGTGATACGCTGAACAGCAGCGGCGCCACGAACTTCGACGCCCACAGCGCTACCAGGATGCCGGCCGCGACTCCGATACCGACCACTTTCAACCCGTCGGTGACGACCAGCCTGACGACATCACGCCCGCGAGCGCCTAACGCAACCCGCACGCCGAGTTCATGCTGCCGCTGGGTGACGTTGTACGCGATCACGCTGTAGAGGCCCACGGCCGCCAACACCAACGCGAGAGCGCCGAACGCCACGAACATCGTCGCGCCGAGTCGCCACGATTGTGTCTGCTGCCCCATCACCTCGGCGAACGGCGTGAGCTTCACGTACGACGCACCGGGCATCTCCTGCTGCAACCGGCGCCGGACCGTTTCGAGATGTTGCTTCGCGGTCCCGTTCCGAACCCGGATGAACAGCCCACCCGACTGGGGGCTGAACTGCGTCGAAGGCACGTAATAGTAGAAGTTCGAGTCCGGCTTGAGGCTCCCTGCCTTGATGTCCTCGGCAACGCCGACGACTTGCGTGCACGGCATTGTGTCCGCATTGACGCGAATGCACTGGCCGATCGGGTCTTTGCCTGGCCAGAGCACCTGTCCCATCTTCTGGCTCACGATCATCACCTTCGGCCCAGCGTCAAAATCGCTCTCCTGGATGCCTCGACCGCGCAGCAACCGCGTGCCAAAGGTCTCGAAGTAACTCGGTGACACCGCGTTGACCATGAAGCTTCCGAGGCGGCTCACGGTGTCGATGCCTTCCACATACAGGCCGACGCTCCACGAGCTCCAGAACGGCACGCCCACCTGTCGGCTCGCGTTCTCCACGACGGGCATCGACTTCGCCACCTCCAGCAGCCTTTGCTTCAGTGCGATCTGTGCGGTGCTGTCCAGCTTCATCCCGCGCATGTTGAGCTCCACCATCATCACGGGATCGACGTCGTAGCCGAGCCGGAGGTTCTTCACGTTGCCCAGGCTGCGCACGAACAGTCCCGCACCCACGAGCAGGATGACGGAGAGCGCGCCTTGCAGGATGAGCAGGCCGACACGCATCCGCGAGCGACCGTACGTGCCCTCGCGCGTCCCCGCCTTGAGGTCGTTGGTGAGATCCGCGCGCCTCGCCTGGAGAATCGGGGCGATGCCGGTGAGGAGCCCCACGCTGAGGGCTGCCCCGAGCGCGTAGAGCACCGTGCGCATGTCGCGGAACCCGACCGCGGCTTCGTTCTGCGGCAGCAGGCCCGCACGCAGCGCTGCACCGCCCCAGTGCGCGATCACCATGCCTAACGCGCCGCCGATCAGCGCCAGCATGAGACTTTCCGTGAGGAGTTGCGAGAGCAGCCGGCCGCGCGTGACGCCGAGCGCCAGGCGCATCGCGATCTCGCGCTTGCGTCGCAGGGCGCGCGCGAGCAGGAGGTTGGCCACATTGGCACAGGCGATGAGCAGGACGACGACCGACATGCCCCCGACCCACGTCGCCACCTTCGACACGGCTGACGCGTTAGGCCCGCGCGACGGGAGGATCGATCCCACGATGCCGCGCGGCTTGGCGACGCTGATCGGCTGGACGCGCGGCTGCTCGATGATGTTTTTCTCGTAGCTCCTGACGGCCGCGTTCGAGACGTCGGTGTTGGCGGCCGTGATCGAGACGCCCGGCTTGCGGCGGACGATCATGTCCATCCATCCCCAGCTGTAGGTCTCCCACCAGGTGGAGCCCTTTGGCGTAAAGTTCTGCTGCGCGGCGTAGCTCGTTATGGGGATGAAGGCCACGGGAGGGCGATCCGGCCACAGCCCAACAAAGCCCGGTGGGGCGACGCCGATAATCGAATACTTCATCGACCCGATCTGCACGGTCGAGTCGAGGATCGACTCGATCCCGCCGAACTGAGTCTGCCACATCGCGTAGCTGAGGACCGTAACCGGTTCCCCCGACGGCACCTGGTCTTCACTCGGGCCGAAGTAGCGCCCCACGACGGTGGGTGCGTCGAAAAACGTGAAGAACGAAGCGCTGACAACCCCGATCTGCATTTCCCGCGCCGCGTCACCAACGCCAACCGCCAGCTGCCGACTCGTGTGCGCGGCTTCGTGCGAGAACGACGTGGTCATTGTCGCAATGTCGCGATAGCGAGCGTACTGGCTCACGCTGCCCGGGCGCTCCGTGCCTCGGAACACCCGGTACAGGTAGACGCGATGTGCCGTTTCGGGATCCTTGAGCATCGGTGGCGGCCGGAACAGCAACCGGTCCACGATGCCGAACATGGCAGCGTTGGCGCCGATGCCGAGAGCAAGCGTGAAAACCACCGCCGCCGTGAACCCGGGCTTGGCTCGCAGCCCGCGCAGGGCGTAGCTGAGGTCTTGTTTGAGCGCGTCGAAGGTCATGGGGAGTCAGACACGAACTGACCGCTGAGGGTTGGTTGGATTAAGCGATTAGCGATTAGCGATTAGCGAGTCCTGAGGCAAGGATTTCAAAACCGGACGGATCAATGACAGGTCGGGCGCGAACAGCGAGGGCTGCGACGGATCCGCGAACAGGGTCGTGAAATCCTCCGCCGTAAACGCGCGTGCCAGGCGCGTCGCATAGTTCGCACGGAGCGCGCGGACGTAATGCTCGTCGTCGTAGTCGCGAGGATCCTCATCGGTGAGGAGGTGGCTCCATCCGGACCGCGTGCGATACACGCGCACCTTGTCGCCGGCGCGCCAGGTCGTCACGCCACGGGCGAGGAGCGCCTCGTACATCAACTCGCGACGGTGCTCGCGGAGCGCCGAATACCGCTCCGGGCCCTTGGTGAGCCTCACACGCGACGAGACATCGTGAGTAGTGACCTCGCGCGCACGAAGGGCATCGATCGTTTCGACATACACCTCCTGCACGCCGCCCACATCGCCGGTCAGCAGGCGGTTGATCGCCCGGCGCAGGAATGCCTGGCCGAATGGCTCCGCGCGACTGGAGCGGAATGCGACGCCCTTCAGGACGAGCGAACCATCGTAACCCAGGAGCGCGTAATTCTTGGGCTCGTGCGAGAGCATGGCGTGGTACCGCCCTTCGAACTCGAGCTGAACGAGGGGTGGCAGCAGCGCTGCCACCTCGCTGACGACGCGTCGTTCATCCTCCTCAGTCCAGGAAGCAGGCACCGCGAAGTACACACCATCCGTGTCGGCTTCCAGCAGGGTCACGCCCCGCGCCGCGAGTTCCCGGCAGATGAGGGCGAGGGTCTCGCGGCCACGCCGCGTCACTTCGTTCGCGGCGTCCACGTCCGCGAATCGCGTCAGGCCACCGCCCGCGGCGAGGTAGCCGTACGCCGAGTTCACCACGAGCTTCATCGCCGCGGACGTGCCCTCGTTGAGGTAGCGGTCCGCAGATCCCGGCTCGGCGGCACGTGCCGCGGCCTTGGCGTCGAGCCGCAGCTCCACCAGGCGAT
>DATMBT010000247.1:0-5725 GCA_035559475.1 Gemmatimonadaceae bacterium | reverse complement strand
AGCGTCGAGGCGGTGACTGCAGCGATTGCGAAGTGGCTCGACGAGGAGCGTGGACGAGAAATGGCGAAGCCGGCCACCGACACGCCGTCGCCGGCCCACGTCGCTGTCCTGCGAGCGCTCCAGGAGTGCCTGACGAGGGCTCCGCGAGCGGAACGTGCCGCGCTGGTGAAGCGCGTCGACCATTGCCGGCAACTGGTGATTGACGCGAGAGGCATCGGGGCCGAACTCGCGATGGCCCGACTGGTCGCCGGGGCCCAACCGTTGAACCTGGGCGCCCTCGAGCAACTCCTCAGATCACGTACGCCACCTCACGCCGCAGCGCGGGATACGACTGCTCTTCGGGCGGTCCTTGCGTTCGACGGCGACCGGGCGCTGACCGCATGTGTCGTGTCGGCCTGAGCGCGGGCGGCGAGTTCGACGCCTATCGTTCCTGAAGCGTCGGCCTTGTTTCCGGCCTGCGATACAAGGTGATGGCGGTTTCCCCGTAGCTCCAGGTCGACACCACCGGCCACTCCATCGATCGCACCAGAGCCTCGAGCGCAGCGGCTTGAGGATTCGCTGGACGCGCCACCACCGCAACGTCAGCCTCGACCAGGTCGTCCGGTCCGTCAAACCACTTTACGTGCAGCGGTGACGACACGTAGCCGAGCAGGGGCTGCGTGAGTTGCGAACCGGTCGGCCAGGTGGAGGCGATGCGCGATGCTGCATAACGAGATTCCAGCTCTCGCGCCGCAGCCTGGTTCGTGCGCACGATCCCGATATACTGCAGGTTGTTTTCGCCAATCCCGCGGTACGGGTCGCGCGCCAGGGACCACAACGTCAGGCCCACCGCTACCGTGCCTGTAGCCCATTGTCGGCGCGGTTTGCGCGCGAGTGACATCAGCGCCACCGCGCCGAGCGCGTAAAAGAACGGGAGCACTGGAATCACATAGCGCGACGAGTAGTAGATCACTGTAAACGCGTACCCGGACGCGAGCACCACCAGGGCGAATAGCAGCAGTTCACGGCGACGCCGGGCCTCGGCGTTCGCCATGAGGTCCACCACGATCGCCGCGGACAACACCCAGCGAGACTGCGCGATGAAGATCCAGCGACTGATGTCCGCTGCCTGGAGCACCGCTGACTGAAGGCTGAGGTCGAACATCGGCGCGAACTCGAAATCGAAGATGAAGAAGAACTTCCCGGTGACGGCCTTCTGCACGAGCGCGAAGGTCACGGCCGCCAGCAGCGGCACCGCCCACCGCGCAGCGTCAATGAGCGTCGCCCGGGTGAGCGGCCAGCGCGTCAGCAAGCGGAACGCCACCAGGGCGACAACGAGTGCCACCGCCGTCTCCTTGATCAGCACCATGCACGACGCAACGACCAGGTAAGGCAGCAACCGGTCGCGGATGACGAAGACGGCGCACAGCGTCCCGAGCGCTGCAACAGGCAGGTCGGCGAGGAAGACGCCGGCGTTGTAAAACCACGTGGGCGACAACAGGAGCAACAACGCCGCAAGGAGCGCGATCTTTGCATCATGCGCAGCGCGAACCAGCGCGTAAGTCGCCGCGACGCCGATCGCACTGAAACACGCGATCAGTACGTGCGCCGCCTCGATCGAGTGCCCGAACACCCTGAACAGCGAAGCCGCCAGGAAGTGCAGGCCGGGCGGGTGACCAAAGAATTGCCCATCGGAGCGAAGACCTGGAACCACCCTCCACAATCCATTGTCGGCAAGCCAACTCGCCTGGCTGATGTACGCCATCTCGTCCCAGAACGCCGGCGTCGCCAGTGTGGGAATCTTGACGAGTACTGATAGCGCCGCCACGAGCATCAGGGGGCGCCAGTTCACCGATGTATCGTCCGCGTCAGGCAGGCGAATGAGGTCTCCGTGTTGCACCGCGCGTGAACGCTGCGGCGTCTCACTCAGGGTCAGAACCTAATTGCCGGCCGCCTGGTTTCCAGACGTGCCATCTCCGCTCACCTGATAGCTCGCCCAGAAGTACGGTGCCTGGTACCGCGCATCCGCGAGCATCCGGCGCTGCGCCGCCGCCAGCGCCTCCGCCGCGCCTAACGTGCGGAGCCCATCGTAGAAGTGCCCGGCAAACTCCGCCGCACTTTCGTCGGCAACCCGCCACAGGGTAGCGACCACGTTGCGCGCGCCGGCGTAGAGAAACGCCTGCGCCAGGGTGGCATAGTCCTCACCACGATCGAAAGACGTCAACCACGCCGCACCCAAACCAGTTTCGCAACCAGACAGGAACACCAGGGGGCTGCGGATCGTGAGCCCAAGAACCTCGTGAACCTCCAGTCGTCCATCGTCAGTCGGCCCGTAGCGGTCACTGGGTGCAAGTTCGATCCGCGAGAACATCGGGTTCCTGGGGTTCATCACCCCATGCGTGGCGATGTGCACGATGCCGTCCTGCGACAGCGCAAAGCGAAACACCGCCTCTGTGGCGCGCGCTCCAACGAGCGTCTCCGCAAAACGGACGGAGCGCCGAATCCGCTGCACCTCGGTCTTCGACGCAGGAAGCGCCTCGGCGAGCGGAGCCAGCGCATAGTGCCGTCGCGCTTCACGGACCGCGGAACGCGCCGTGGAGCGCAGTGCGGGCAACGCCGATGCGGTTGGGAGTTGCAACAGGGAAAACTCCTCGACCAGGTATTTACCGGACTTCCCGTCTCGCAGGGCAGCAAAAGGCAGGTACGACAGGGTGCCGTGCGGTACGATCAGCAGCCGCTTCACCCGATCGCGTGGAAGCAATGCGAGCGCTGGGAGCATGAGGCGCGTGTGGAGTGCTTCGAGCACAGGCGCGGATTGCGCGGCAGCGATATCGGGGCTTCCCACCAACCCGCGCGCGAGCCTCACGCGAGCGACCAGTTCTTCGGCGCCGATGTCACTGGTCACGCTACGAACGCTATCGCGTGTGACGACAAAGATCAGCAATCGATCCGGCATCATCAGGTACTCGACGATCGCCTCGTCAGCGCCCAGCCTGGCGCGCACGGCAGCCTCGTTCGTTCGAGCGCTGCCCAGGACCGCCGCGCCCTTCGCGTCGGTCGCAGTCGTCTTGAGCAGCAATGCCTCGTATTCGCTCTGCGCGGCTGTCAGCTGCGCGCTGAGCACGCGCTCATCGGCCGTGAGCGACGCACCTCGTTCGCGCGGAGGTCGCGACTGGTCGAGTTCACGAATTCGCGCGACGAGCGAATCGATGCGCTGCAGCAGCGCTTCGGATTCCATGATCGACCGCGCCGCGCCCTGCGTGCGGCCGACGTCATTGCGTGCGATAAGCAGGCGTTCCACGAGGGCGCGACCACGTCCGGCGTCCGCGACCTCGAACGCCTCTCCAACTCGACCCAATCGCAGGAGTGCCATGACCTGGTCGGAGTACACAGCGGACTTGGAGGAAACGTACGAAGTCCGGAGCGCACCCGACGCGTAGTTCCCACGCGTACGTTCAACGACGTCGAGCGCCTGACGACCTGCGGCGACCGCGGCCTCGAGCTGGTTCAGCCGTCCGTAGGCGCGGGCACGCAGCGCGTGCTCCTCCCAGCTGGCACCGTTCCCGGTGAGCGCCAGCGGCGCACGCGCGCCTTCGAGCACATTGAGTACGCGAGGCCAGTCGCCGGCGCGGTCAGCTACGCGGGCTTCAGCGAGCGCCACATCGGCCGCAGCCATCTCCGTCCGCAACGCTCCGGCGAGCACAGTGGTCGAGCGCAGGTACCCCTGCGCATCGTCGGGACGACCCGCGGCTTGCGACAGTTCCGCGAGTGTTGCGAGGTCGCCGAACTCCGCGTAGCGGAATCCACCGGCGCGATGAAGGCGCAACGCCTCCCCCGCCCGGTCATGAGCGAGGTCGAGACGGCCGAGTGCAAACTGCGCTTCGGCGATGCTGAGCAGCACGTCGCCGGTCTCCTCAGGCAGGTCCAGCTCCTGGACGATCGTCAGGGCACTCCCATAAAAGGTGAGGGCGCGCTGGTAATCACCGGCATCGAGGTACAGGTCACCGAGCAACCGAAGGTCCTCGCCTTCCTGGAGGCGCATGCCGTGTTGCCGCGCCAGGCCTAACGCGCTGTCGAGCGATGCCAGGGCGCGCGGTGGATCTCCGAGCGCATCCCACACCATCGCCAGCTGGCCGAGGGCATTCTCCTCCAGTTCCACGTCGCGTTTCGCGCGGCCGAGTCGGCGGACTTCCTCGAGCAGGGCGAGGGCGCCGAGCGCGTCTCCGCTCGCAACATCGAGCCTGGCGAGATTGTTGAGCGCGCGGGCCAGCGACACGGTATCGTGTACCGCCCGAGCGACGTCCCGCAGCGTCGTGAATCCCTGGCGCGACCGCTCGAAGTCCCCGAGTCTTCCGTAGACGAGACCAAGGTTGTTTGCCGCCTTGGCTGCCGAGAGCGAGTCACCCGTCGCGCGTGCCGCGTTCGTCGCTTGTTCGTAATACGCCGTGGCGTCGGTCAGGCGTCCCTCGTTCTCCGCCAGGATGCCGAGCCCGTTGAACGAACGAAACAGCTCGTTCCGCATGCCGAGCCGCTGCTTGAGCGCGAGAGAACGTTCCAGCAGGTCACGCGCCTCGTCGTACTTCGCTTCCCTGCGGGCAGCGAGGCCGAGCGAGGTAAGCACCTTCGCCATCTCAGCGGAATCACCACGCGCCTCAGCCGCGGCGAGTGCGGGGAGCCAGATCGCTCGCGCACCGTCCAGGTCACCCTCGAGCACCAGCGACTCGGCTCGAGCCAGCGCCGAATCCGCGGGCGTGACGATCGTCGGCGCCGGCAAGGTAACAAGCGAGTCCACTGGCGGCGTTCCGTCGCCACGACAGGCAAGGGCCACAAAACCCGCGGCGAGGCAGAGCCTGACGCGCACGGCCGCGCTCACCGCGTCGTGAAGCGGCGCACACCGGTTGACGCCGCGCGACCATCGGCACGCAGCGCGTCCACATACCAGAAGTACGTCGTGCGCGACTGAAGAACGACGTTCGTCGGCAGCTTCACGGAGGTATCGGCGGTCTCGCTTGTCCAGAGAGGCTGACCGGACGCGTCGGTCAACGTGAAGCGATACGTAGGATCGCCGGCGGTCGACGACCACACGAGGACCGGACTTCCCAGCGGAACCGTATCGCCATCCACAGGCAGGACCGCGGAAATGCGCGCCGAGGAATCGACGGGCAATGTGCGAACGCGTTCGTCGGAAAGCTCGCGTCCGGGTCGAGTGATCGTGAATACCAGGAATGCAATCACCGCGGCAGCGGCGAGCCCCGCCGGAACGATCGGGATCCGACGGATGAGCGGTTGCCCCTTGATGAGGCGACGGACCGCCGCCACCTCGGCGCGGCACTGACGACAGCCCGCCAGATGCTCCTCGGCCGCGAGCCGCTCTGCCGCCGTCATCTGGCGATCCAGAAAGGCAGCAACATCCTCGGCAGTGAGGTGCGTAGTGTTGTCGCTGGTCACGTTAGTCGACGCGCTCAATTCGGAATGACCTCATCTTCATGAAACGGATTCTGGTTCTGTCATTGGCATTCGGTGTGGAATGCTCATGGGACCGGGCTCCGAACGCCCAGCCGAGCCAGTCGTTCACGCAGCGTCGCCAGCAGTTGGTTGAGCCTGCGGTACACATGGAACGCTGAGGCGAAGTGCAACAGCGAGGCGATTTCGGCACCCGAGAGTCCGTCATGAAATCGCAGCGTGAGCAGCAACCGATCAGGGGCCGGAAGGCCGGTCATCGCTGATTCCAGGGCGCGTTCGAGCT
>DATMBT010000246.1:0-2884 GCA_035559475.1 Gemmatimonadaceae bacterium | reverse complement strand
AGCATCGCCGCTCTGGACACCGATGCCGGTGACTGTCTGGGTCCGCCCTACACGGACCTTGTCCTGGACG
Organism: Gemmatimonadaceae bacterium; assembly: GCA_035559475.1. Taxonomy (GTDB): domain Bacteria; phylum Gemmatimonadota; class Gemmatimonadetes; order Gemmatimonadales; family Gemmatimonadaceae; genus JABWBJ01. The sequence goes on along the minus strand of DATMBT010000246.1, from coordinate 2,814 downwards.
CGTCGAAGAAGCGCTTCTGGTTCAGGCTGAACGCCGCCCTTCCGGACTCAGTCAAGGTGGGCGCCGTTGTCCGGTTCTCGCGACCGGTGAGGTACAAGATCTACCAGGAAGCGAGTGGCAGCTGGTATCTCGGGCTCCAGGAGCACGTGGGTGGGTCGTGGGGCACTGCGTCGCCGCTGGCCGGGCCGTACAGGCCCTTCGCGTCAGGCGACAACGCTACCAGCGGATTGCAGTTCCGCTATTACGACTCGCTCGGCGTTCGCGTGACCAACATGGCGCTTACGAAGACCGTGTCCCGCGTTGACGTGTTCCTTCGCACGAACGCCGGGATAGCAGCGATAAAAGAACGAAACGGAAATGCCCTCCGGGATTCCGTCCTGATGCGGGTTGCGATCCGCAATTTCAAGTGAGGTAGTCGATGCAGAACCAGAATGCGGTCGATCCCCACACGTCGGAATCATCAGCTGACGATTCCAGGAAAGGCGTAGCGCTCATCAGCGCGCTGTTTGGCGTAGTGCTCCTCGGGGTCATGATGTCCGGGATGTACTTCACGTCAAACCAGGAATACCGGGGCACGCGTAACGCGCTCGTGGAACAGCGCAGTTTCGCCGTGGCCGAATATGGGTTGAACAGCGAGATCTCGAACTGGGATCGGGCACGCAACAAGCCGAGCATATTCCCCATCGGTATGATCGATTCCAACCAGGTGTACATCGCGAACGGCGATACCGCCTGGGTGAAGGTCACCCGACTGACGGACAACTCGTTCTGGGTCGTGTCAGAGGGTCGCGCCAACATCGGCGTTGCCGCCCTTGAAGCGCGCCGCCAGACCAGCGCGTTTGTGCGGATTGCGTACCCGACCATCCAGGCCAAGGGTGCGGTCACCGCGGCTGGTGACATCAACTTGCAGGGTAGCGCGTTCGTGGACGGCGATGACCAGCATCCGCCCGGTTGGACCAACTGTGGCGCACCCGTTCCGACGGTGCCGGCAATCGTGGTCCCTCCAGGGGTCTCGGTCAGCGACAAACCCAGCAATTACGGGTCGACTCCGACGGTGCAATTCGATTCCGCCGCTGCCGACTCGAACACCTATGTGCGGTACGGTTCGGAGTCGTGGAACACGCTCACCAGCAACGCCGACATCACGCTGCCCGGCGGCATCTACGGCAGCGACATCCTGCCTGTTGGTACCGCGACGACCTGCGACAAGTCGAGCAATTTCAACTGGGGCGAGCCGCTGCGCCCGGGCGCGGTGGTTGGCTGCTACAACTATTTCCCGATCATCTACGCGTCCGGTTCAATCAAACTCAACGGCAATGGCTACGGGCAGGGCATCCTGTTGATCAACGGCGACCTCGAGATCAACGGAACATTCGAGTTCTATGGCCTCGTCATCGTGCGCGATGACATCGCGAAGGGCAACGGAACAATGAAGATCCAGGGCGCGGTGTTCGCGGCCAACCTCACGTTGGCAGATCCCTTGAGCTGGATGACGGGTAACCAGGACGTGCTCTACTCGAGCTGCGCGATCGAAAACGCGCTCGCCGGTTCAGCCATTCTCGTGCGCGTGACGCAGCGACACTGGGCGCAGATCTTCTAGGAGCGGGCGGGCTGGGATTTCGAATTGCAGATCGCAAATTGCAGAATGCAGAATGAGGCCGCGGCTCAATGCCGCGGCTTCGTTCTTTCAGGCTCCGTTGTTTCGCACTGCGTCTTCCGGGACCCGGAAGAACTCGCGCTGCGCTTCGTCGCTGGCGCGCACGACGTGACAGGCGCGGCACCGCGCCTCGTACGCTTCGGTACCACCTACCATGATCGTGGGCGAGTTCCACGCCGCCGGCACGCCGTCGATGAGCCGCTGCGTCCGCGTCGCGGGCGCGCCGCAGAGCACGCAGATTGCGTGCAGCTTGTCCACCATCTCGGCGATAGCCATCAGCTCCGGCATCGGCCCGAAGGGCTCCCCACGAAAGTCCGTGTCGAGTCCCGCGAGAATCACCCGGCGTCCGCGCGACGCGAGTGAAGTCACCACCTCGACGATGCCCTTGTCGAGGAACTGCGCCTCGTCCACGGCAATTACCTGGGCGGTGGGATCGATCCGCTGGGCGATTTGCACCGAGGAATCGACCGGCACCGCTTCAACCGTTCGCCCGTCGTGGCTCGACACGGCGAAGAGGCCTGCATAACGACTGTCCAGGTGAGACTTGAACACCTGCACGCGCTTGCGGGCGATCATCGCGCGCCGCACGCGCCTCATCAACTCCTCCGACTTGCCGCTGAACATCACCCCAGCGACGACCTCAATCCAGCCGCCGCTGAACTGGGACACGCTCATGCATTGTCTCCACTGCGTGGGCCACGGCGGGAATGACGCAGTCGTTCACCACGCTCCGACCACTCCCGTCCCTCATGGGCGGCGCGGGGCACTCGCTCGATCTCGGGGCGACTCCCACGCTTTTCCTTCGCGTCGTCGCGAAAACGACCACCACCCGCTCGACCGGCAGGACGGTCGTCCCGTCTTGGACGATCACTGGCGCCACGGTCGTCGCGTCGTGGACGGTCCCCACGTTCACCACGGTCGCGAGGAGCGCCGCGGCGCGTGTCATCGTCCCGCTTCCGGCCACCTGCCCAACCGCCGGGCTTCCTGGCGAAGCCACGATCATCGCGACCACCACGTTCACGGCGTGGGTCTTCACGCCTGGCGAACGGTTTGTCGCCGGTGGGGCGGGGGCGTGCTTCCCGAACAGGGCGATCCGCGACGGTCGGCTCCGGCGCAGGCGCGGTCGTTACTGCCGCCGCCTTCCTTGCCCGGCGACG
>DATMBT010000245.1:0-5922 GCA_035559475.1 Gemmatimonadaceae bacterium | reverse complement strand
GCCCAGCGCGTCGCGATTCGGTCACTCCCGAACTCGATCGTACGGCATTTCTGGACCCGCAGGCACGCGAGCTCCTGTACCGCGCCCGCGCGGCACGCATACAGCAGGATTCCGGACTGCAGTCCTACGACGCCAAGACGTATCAACGCATCTCCGTCGGGCTTGGCTTTCGGGCGCTTGGACGCAATCGGCTGATGTTCCGCACCGAGGTCGCCTCACGAGTCCGGTGGTCCAGAACCGGCGGAGCGGTTGTGGACATAACTGGTGAGCGCGCGGTCGCGCCGGCGTTCAGCGGGACCGACGGCGAGGTCGATGCCGATATGGAGTGGATGTCGCCGGTGCCCTATTACCCTGGACGCGAAGCGCTGTGGATCGGAGGAGAAGGACGCGTACGCGCCGAGGTAGACGACCGCGAACTTGTTCATCCGCTCGCGACCGGGTCAGAGGCGTACTACAAGTACTCGACGGGTGACTCACTGATCTTCACGCTGTCCGATGGCGCGAAGATCAGGCTGCGCGAACTCCGTATCGAGCCGAGGCGCCCGGAATGGCGGCTCTCAGTCGGCTCTTTCTGGTTCGATGTGAGCAGCGGCCAGCTGGTCCGCGCCGTCTACCGCTTCTCGGCGCCGATGGACATCTGGGCGGTCGCGAAGGAAGAATCGCAGCGTCACAAGGAAGACCCGTCGCGCGATGGCGGTTTGACGGACCTTCGGGAGATCGAGGAAGAGGACGACGTTCCGGGCTGGGTGCGGGGGATGATGTCGCCACTCAAGGCGAACCTCGAGGGCGTCACGATCGAATACGGGATGTTCGGCGGGCGCTTCTGGTTGCCTCGCACGCAATACGCCATGGCGAACGCGCAGGCGGGATTCATGAAGATCCCGGTGCGTATCGAGGAGTCGTTCACGTACGCGAGCGTGAACGGTCCGGAGGTCATGCCTGCCGTTGCTCCTCCACCCATGTCGCTCCGGGATTCACTGTTCCCCGACGACACCGGTTCGTGGCGCAACCTGCCTGTCGAAGAGCGCCGTGAACGGAACCGGCAAATCCGACGCGCGGCTGCGCAGCGCGCTGAGCAACGTCAGCATGCGCGTGAGACAGAGTGTGCAGCGTCAGGCTTTTACACACGCAGCCAGGACCGCTACGACGGAACGCTTCGCACTGCGGTCCGCATGCCGTGTGACAGTACGGTGCTGGTCAACTCACCTGACCTTGCGGAGTCGATCTACGATCCGGGCGAGGAATTGTTTGGCGTCGCGGAGCGCGAGGAATTACTCAGTTCACTTGGTTTCTCGCTGCAGTCGGGCTGGGCGCCGCAGCCGATCGTGTACGAATATGGCCTGAACCAGACTCGCTACAACCGCGTGGAAGGGTTCTCGACCGGAATCTCGGCGTCGACCAACCTCGGGAAGGGTTACGCCGCGGACGGTGCTCTTCGCATCGGCACGGGCGACTGGTCGCCTAACGTGGAGCTGGGTGCTTCACGGAGCAACGGCCGGACGACATGGCGTGCGGGAGGCTACAAGCGCCTGTCGGTCGCGAGCGACTGGGGCACCCCCCTCTCGTTCGGCGCCAGCCTTGGTGCGCTCATCTTCGGCCGCGACGACGGCTACTACTACCGGAGCGCCGGCGCTGACCTGACGCGCACCACGACGGGTGGCACCCTGACCACGCGATTATTCGCCGAACACCAGTGGGAAGCCGACGTGAACACGTCGTTCAGCCTCGCGAACGCGCTTGGTTCGGCTGCCGAATTCGGGGAGAACATCGTGGCGACGCGTGGAAACGTGGCGGGCATTGCGCTGCGTGACGTGCATAGCTTCGGACTCGATCCGCAGGGTTGGCGCGCGCTGACCGACCTGCGACTCGAAGGTGGCTGGTTCGCGCCCGAAGCGGACACCCTCGATGCGGACCTGTACGGACGCGCGGGCCTCGATGTCACGATCTCGCGTGGATTCGGGAGACGCTGGGCGGCGTCGCTGACCACGGGCGCCGGTGTCGCACAGAAGCCGCCGGTGCAGCGGCTCTTCCCGCTTGGCGGCACGGAAACCGTTCGTGGTCAGCGTCCGGGCACGCAGAGCGGCGACGCGTACTGGCTCACTCGCCTGGAGATCGGCCGCGGGCTGGCCGGCGCACGACTCGTGGGCTTTGGTGATCTTGGCTGGGCCGGTCCACGCAGCGAGTGGTCGAACCCAGGCCGCCCGATGTCCGGCGCTGGGATCGGCGCGTCGTTCATGGACGGCCTGATTCGATCGGACCTTGCCTGGGGCATCTATCCCACGAAGCGGCTGCGTTTCGACCTCTATCTCGAGGCGAGATTCTGACGGAATGCAGAATGCAGAATGCAGAATGCAGAACTGAAGGTCCGAGTTCTGCATTTTGCATTTTGAACTCTGAGTTCTGCATTCCCGACGCCTCCCTTCTATTGCGCTGAGGCGTAGATTCGCGCGTCCCTCACAAACAGAGGCGCGCGCATGTGGACTGATTTCAAGACGTTCCTGGTCAAGGACAACGTCATCGGGCTGGCGATTGCGTTCATCATCGGCGCAGCGATGACCAAGCTCGTAACGTCACTCGTTGATGACGTCATCATGCCCGTCGTGAACATGGCGACGTCGGCTACCGGCGGGAACTGGAAGGACTGGTTCATCCCGCTGACGAGCGCAGGCGCTGATGGGCCGAAGATGCTCGTGGGTAACGTGATCGGCGCGATCATCAATTTCCTCGTCATCGGTTTCATCTGCTGGCGCATCGCGAAGGTGTTCGTGAAGCCGAAAGTCGTCACGCCATGAATCGTGAAGCGTGAAGCGTGAATCGTGTCTGAGCCATCATCGCGCTCCACGATTCACGATTCACCATTCACGCTTCACTTCTTGAGCACATGACCGCCCTTCGCCGCACGCTCACAACGTGGGATCTGACGTTACTCGTTCTCGGCAACGTCATTGGCTCGGGCATCTTTATCGTTCCGGCGGTCGTGCTGCGACAGTCGGGATCCGTCGGCGTCGCGTTGGGCGTGTGGCTCGTCGGTGGTGTCCTGTCGCTCTTTGGCGCGCTCGCGTATGCGGAGCTCGGCGCAATGGACCAGAGCGCGGGAGGACTCTACGCGTACATCCGCGACGGGTTCGGGAGCTTCGTCGCGTTTCTCTTCGGCTGGACGATGTTCTTCGGCATTGGTGGCGGCTCCATTGCGGCGCTGACCGTTGCCGCCACGAACTACCTCGGCCAGTTCGTCACGCTGGGACTGTGGGGCGGGAGAGTGGCGGCGGTCGCGATCATCGCGATCATAGGCGCCATCACCGTCAGCGGGATTCGCCGCAGCGCCAACGTCCAGAACTGGGGCGCGCTGATCAAGTCGCTCGCGGTGATCGTGATGGCGGCGATCCTGCTTGCCCTGGGAGACGGTGGGGAGGTGCTCCCCGCTGCCGTACCGCCTAACGGTGGCCTGGGGCTGCTTTCAGCCGCGGGCACCGCGATGATCTCCGTGTTGTGGGCGTACGAGGGATGGCAATACGTGACCTTCAGTACCGGTGAAGCGGTGAACCCGAAGCGATCGCTGCCGATCGCCATCGGGCTCGGCACTGCCATCATCGTCGCGATCTACCTGCTCGCGAACTTCGGCTATCTCGCCGCGCTCGGGTCGGCGCGGGTGGCTTCGTCGGAGCGTGTGGCCGCGGACGCGATGACCGCGGTCCTCGGGCCGTGGGCCGGGAGCCTCATCGCGGCGGCGATCATCGTGGCGATGTGCAGCGCATCGCTGGGCATCGCGATCACCATGCCCCGGGGCTACTACAGCATGGCGCGCGACGGGTTGTTCTTCAAATCGTTCGCGCGGGTGCATCCGCGCTTCGGCACGCCGTCGGTCGCGATCTGGGGACTGTGCGCGTGGTCGGCACTGCTCGCGATGAGCGGGACGTTCGAGACCCTGCTGGCCTATGAAGTGTTCGTGGGCTGGATCTTCTATGCGTTAGGCGCGGCGGCGGTGATCGTCCTGCGGCGGAAACGACCCAACGCCACCCGCCCGTATCGCGTGCCCGGGTATCCGGTGACACCGGTGCTGTTCGTTCTCGCGGCGATCGCGCTCGTGGTGAATACCATTATCGCCCAACCGAAGGTTGCCGGGATCGGCCTGGCGATGGTGTTCCTCGGCGCTCCGGCGTACTGGTACTGGAGCCGGTTATCGGGGCCTCGACTCTCGTAGTCGCAGCGCTGTTTGGCAGCCGCGCTGTCTGGCAAGTCGCGCTGTCTGGCAGTCGCGCTGTCTGGCAGTCGCGCTGTTTGGCACTCGCGCTGTCCGGCAGTCGCGCTGTTTGGCAGTCGCGCTGTTCTAGACCGTTATCTGCCCCTCGCTCACCAGCACACTGTCGCCTCCGACGCGCACCGCTGTGATCTGCTGGCCACTCCGATCCGCTTCGACTTCGATCAGGCTGGGGCGGCCCATCTCGTACCCCTGCTCAACCACCCAGTGGAGCGTCCCGTCGCCGGGGCGCGCGCGCGCCGCGAGGTAGCCGCCTAACGCTGCGCAGGCGGACCCGGTCGCCGGGTCTTCCGGCACGTTGACCTGGGGGCCCGGCCCATACATGCGAGCCCGAACGTCGTGACCAGGCTCCTCGGGGTCCATCGCGAAAATCATCACGTTTTCGCCCTGATGGCCCGACAGGTGTTTTTCCCACTGGTCGAGCCGGATCCGCGACCGGGCGACGGCCCCGCGATCCCGCACCGGCACGAAGGCGAAGGGCAATCCGCACGACACAACCTGGGGATGCCACGCACCGTCAAGCAGGTCGTCTTCGCTCAACGACAACACCGCAGCAAGCGCCGCGCGCGATGGCAGCGGCGGCCCCACCTCGGGCAGCTTCGCCACGGCAAACTGGCAGAACGCCGGCTTCCCATTGCGCATGCGGATCACGACCGGCACCGGTCCGACGCCTTCTTCAAGAACAATACGAGTCTCGTCGCCCGTCAGCGGGATTTCGCCAATCGTGGCGAGCACGAACGCCGACCCGACGGTTGGATGTCCGGCGAACGGCAGCTCACCGCCCGGCGTGAAGATCCGCACGCGACGCGTATTGGCTGGATTATCCGGCGGAAGGACGAACGTCGACTCGGAGTAGTTGAACTCGCGCGTGATCGCGAGCATCTGCTCAGTCGTCAGCCCGCTCGCGTCAGGCAGGACGGCGAGCTGGTTCCCGCCGAAGCGGGTGCTGGTAAAAATGTCGGCCGTGAGGAAGCGATAAGACGGCATGGCAGGTAGGAGCTGGCCCGGGTGAGCGGAGAGGGATGCGTTACGTTAGCAACAAGCTGAGTGCTGAGCGCTGGGTGCTGGGGCTACTTGCTGCAAGCATGAACACGCGCGCAGCAACACAGCTCTAGCATCCAGCACTCAGCACTCAGCCTGCGTTACTCGGCTCCCAGGAACGGATACCGATAATCCGTGGGTGGAACCAGCGTCTCCTTCACGGAACGTGGGCTCGTCCACCGCATCAGGTTCCACTTCGAGCCCGCCTTGTCATTCGTGCCTGACGCGCGGGCTCCGCCGAATGGCTGTTGCCCCACCACCGCACCCGTCGGCTTGTCATTGATGTAGAAGTTGCCGGCGGCGTTGCGCAGCGCACCTAACGCCTCACGCGCCGCATTGCGGTCCCGCGAGAAAACCGCGCCGGTCAACGCGTAGGGCGACGTCTGGTCAACGACGGAGAGCGTTTCGCTCCACTTCGCGTCATCGTAGACCCATACCGTCACCACCGGTCCGAAGATCTCCTCGCACAGCAGCCGGTAGTCTGGCGACGGCGCCTCGACGAGCGTCGGCTGGACGAAGTAGCCCGTATCACCCTTCACCGTGCCACCAGCAATCACACGCGCGTTTTTCTTCGCGTCCGCCACGTATTCGCTGATCTTGTCGAACGCCTTCCTGTCGATGAC
>DATMBT010000244.1:0-16447 GCA_035559475.1 Gemmatimonadaceae bacterium | reverse complement strand
CACGATCGTCCACTACCCGGGAACCTACGTGGTGCTGGCGGCGGGTGAGCCGTTCCGTTTCTTCATGATGCGTCCCTTCGCGCAGAAGCGGGGCGAAATGCTCGGCTCATATCGGTTGGGTTGGTGGCCGGCGGAACGCTGGATGATGGCGGAGAACTACCTCAATCCCGACGGATTCGTCGAGGTACAGCCAAGGGACGCGGACACGAGGCTCTCGGAACACTTCCGGCTGGCGGATTTCCTGACGCACGACCAGGAGGCCACGTGGCCGAAATACGTGCTGCTCGAGGAGAGGCTGATCGACAAGCTCGAACTGATCCTGCGAGAGCTGCACAATCGCGGAATCGACAGCCGTCGCGTGGTCGTGCTCTCGGGGTTTCGCGCGCCGTACTACAACGACCAGCGGATCAATGAAGGAGCGGCGCGCGCGAGCAGGCACCAGTTTGGCGATGCCGCTGACCTGATCATCGACGCCGATGGAGACGGCTCGATGGACGACCTGAACGGAGACCGGCGACGAGACCTTCGCGACCTCAACGTGATCGGCGAAGCCGTAGCCGCGGTGGAGAAGCGGTTTCCGGAACTGGTTGGTGGGCTCGGGACCTACGCGGCGACGGGACCACGCGGACCGTTCGCCCATATCGATGTCAGGGGCACGAGCGCGCGCTGGGAGCGGGCACGCGATACACGACCTGACACCGGTCTGACCAGGAAACGCTAGAGCAGCGAACGAAGGAGATCCGGGTCAGCGTTACCGCCACTGACGACCGTTACAACGTGCTCGCCGGGTTGAACCATGACGAGGCCGTCGAGCAGTGCTGCGGTTGCCGCGGCCGCCGCGGGTTCCGGAAGGATCCGCGCGCGCCGCATCAGGGTGCGCATCGCCGAGATGATCTCGTCATCATCGATGACGACGACCTCGTCCACGAACGCGCGCACGTGCGCAAGCGTGTGGACACCGGCGAAGGGCGCGGCCAGGCCGTCAGCGATGGTATCGGTCTTCGCGAGTCGTACCGGTTCACCCTTCGCGAGGCTCTGGCGCATGGCATCGGCGCCTTTCGGCTCCACGCCGACCACGCGCGCGCGCGGGCACGCCGCGCGAATGGCAGCAGAGACGCCCGACAGCAGTCCGCCACCACCGCACCCCACGAGGACCAGGCTGACATCGGGCGCGTCTTCGGCGATCTCGAGACCCAGCGTCCCGGCGCCCGCGATGACGACGGGGTCGTCGAAGGGATGCACAAACGTCAGCGACCGGTCCTCCTGCACCTGCCGCATCGTCGCGAGCAGGTCACCCTCGGTCTGGATTACCTCGCCGCCGAGCGCGCGCGTGGCGTCGACCTTCGCCTTCACCGCGGTCGACGGCATAACGATGGTCGACGACACGTCGATAGCGGTCGCGGCCCATGCCAGCGCCTGGGCGTGGTTGCCGGCGGAGATGGAGACCACCCCGCGGGCGCGCTCGTCAGGCGAGAGTGCCTCGAGGGCGTTCAGGACTCCCCGGGGCTTGAACGAGCCGGTGTGCTGGAAGAGTTCGAGCTTCAACGAGACGCGCGCCCCGGTTTCGGCGGAGAGGAACGCCGACGGCACCAAAGGTGTCCGCACGAGGCGGTCACCAATCGTGGCGCGCGCGGCGCGGATATCGCTGAGGGCAACGAGCGTCACGGTGCCTGCCTGTGGGGGAAGGGTGTACCCGGGTGCGGAACGGCTTGAGACGGGGCTGCTCCGACCATAGCTTGCGATCCCGTGGCGCGGTAGCCAAGTGGTAAGGCAGGAGTCTGCAAAACTCCCATTCGCCGGTTCGATTCCGGCCCGCGCCTCTTCCCCGCCCCGGCGCCTCTACGACCGCGCCTAACGATGTTTCCCGCGCCAGGCCGGCCGGCGGCTGCTGCAGCGTGTCCCTGGGGGCGGCGGTGGGATCGCGGGCGGCGAAGACCAGCCCAGCGCGCCCGCCGGATGCTGGTTTCGGCGATGCACATCGCGGCGCACACCCTAACGAATTCCTCCGGCCATGCATCGTGAGCTGACGCACTACGACCGCCGCTATTTCGACAAGTGGTACCGGCACCCGCGGCATCGTGTGAAATCGCGACAGGACATGGCGCGACAGCTGGGCTTCATCGTGGGCGTGACGGAGTACCTGCTGGACCGGCCCGTGCGCACCGTGCTCGATGTGGGGTGCGGGGAAGGCAACTGGTCAGGCGTGCTGCGGGCGCTGCGGCCGCGCGCCCGATACGTGGGTGTGGACGGGAGTGAATACGCGGTGCGTCGCTTCGGAAAGCGACGCAACCTCCGCCAGGGAACCCTGGGCACCATTGACGCGATCGGCCTCGAGGGCCCCTTCGACCTGATCCTGTGCCTTGGCGTCCTGAATTACGTCGCGCCCGACGAACTGCAGCGCGGCCTGCGCCAGCTTCGCACGCTGTCCGGTGGCGTGTCGTACCTGGAGATCTTCACGAACGCTGACGACGCGAGCGGCGACTTCAGGAAGTCAGCGGCCAAACGCCCCGCGTGGTACCGCGCGGTCATCAAACGCGCCGGCTTCGTGGCCCTGGGCCTTCACTGTTACCTGCCCCGTGACCTGGCAGGGCACGCGGCCGCGCTGGAACGCGCGGATACCCGTTCGCGAACCTAACGACGAGGCTTGCGGCGGCGCTCAGGTCCCCACACCGAGCGCCGGTACCCCGCGATGTGGTCCTCGGCGTACGCGGTGACCCTGGCGACATCAGCCGGCGTGATCTCGTGAAAGGGCGCGAACTGAAACGGGTGCTTGCGAGCGACCTCACGGAAGTCGGCGATGTGGGGCCATTCCACGGCAAGCCGGGGCACCAGTCGCAACACGGAGCCGAGGAGGTCGGACGGTGAGGCGGCTTCGCCAAAGGAATACGCCAGGTAACGCCGCTCGACGAGGTTCCAGAACTTCTCGGTGTCCGGGCGAATCCCGATGGCGTCGTACTCGAGCGCGGTGCAGAGGAGGCCCCAGAGCACGTGATCCTGGCGACCCGCCTTGTTGCGCGTCGGCGACTCGGGGGCGCCATGCCAGTGCCGCAGGTAACCGGCATCCATCGCGTATGCCGTTGGGAACCCGTTCCGCAGCATGCGCAGGTTGAGTTCCGTCCACTCTCCCCAGAAGGTGCGGCGTGGATTGAACCCGCCGATATCCTGGATGAGCCTCCGATAGCCGGCCACCAGCATGCCCTGCACACTCATGAAGCGGAGTCCGTTGGCATCCACATGGGGTGTGCCGCGCTTCGGCTTGAAGAGCCGGTTAGTGTCCTCCACGAGCGAAGGCACGCCGATCAATCCCACCGGTTCCTTGCGCATGTGCTCCTCGAGCACGTCAAGGATATCGCCATGGAGCGTCACATCGTCGTCGATGAAACAGATGAGCGGCGACTTGCATAACGCGAGCTGCTGGATGCGACCACCGATGATCGACGGATTCCGCACGTTGAAGTTCACCATCAACGGCAGTCCCTTGCCCAGCTTGAGCAATCGACGCTCGATCGCATACGGCTCTTCCTGCGTGTCCCAGTTGTAGACCAGCAGGAGCTCCCAGCGCGAGCGACGCAGTCGGAGCTTCCGCAGTGAGTCGAACAACCGCTCGAGGTAGGGCTCGCGTTGCGGGATGGTCAGGACGCACAGCGTCCACGCGGGCGACTTTCGCTTGAGGATCATGCGGTAGTCCCGTCGAGGATCCTGCCGAGCGCTTCGCGCCAGGCGCGGGCACCTGATGCCGCCAGCGGATGTACCCCGGACAGCTCCAGCAACTCAGGCTGGTGCCCGCGGCGCGGATTCCTCACGGCAAACCTGTCCTGCGCGGCCGCGAGCAGTGGCGCGTCATTGGCCGCGTTGCCTATCGCGACCGTGGAGGCAAAGGGCGCCCCGAGGTGCCCGGCGCGTTCGAGGACCGCGCGAACACCGGCGCCCTTGTCGGCGCCCCTGGTTATGGCGATCCACCGGCCGGAGTGCGTGGCCTTGAGGCCATCGTGGTGCAGGGCATCGAGGAAACGCTCCGCGCCCGGTCCTGACCAGTCGCGAATGCACACGCTGAAATTACGTCGCAACGAACGCGCGTGATCGGGGAGCAGGTCCCGCTGGTCGACAATTCGCACTCCGGCCTCCGTGGCTGCCTGCCTGACGCGTGGGCGAAGATGAGCCGCGGTGTCTCCAAGCACCAGCACTTCACGACGCGCGGAGCGACTCCCGCGCCATCGCGGAGGAAAAGCGACCACGGCGCCATTTTCGGCGATGATCGGCGCGTCGAGACCCAATCGCTTCTGTATCGCGGCAAGCTCGACCATGGTACGACTGGACGAAAGAATCAGCTCGACGTCGGGTCCCATCCTCGTTACGTCCGCGGGCGCGATCGCGAGGCGGTCGTTCGCATCGAGAAGTGTTCCATCAACGTCGCTGAACAGGGCAATGCGAGCAAAGCGTACAGTGCGTGAAGCACGAGAGCGCATGGCCCGTAACATGCTCGGCCATGCGCCCTGAGTCACCCCTTGAAAAGACGCTGGTTGCTGGTTGCTGGTTGCTGGTCCTATTGCTGAGTGCTGGTGCTGGTGCTGGTGCTGGTGCTGGTGCTGGTGCTGAGTGTTACACGGCGTCGGACAGGCTGGTGAAGTTGAAGTCGCGCACCTTGAGTGGCGGGACCACAACCGCGCCTCCTGCTTCCGTGCCGGCGAGTCGCACCGGCTGGCCCATCATCTCGAGGTTGTTGAGCATGAACAGCGGCGAATCGTTGAAGCGGAAATTCTTCACCGCCTTGCTGATCTTGCCGTTCTCGATGAGGAACGTGCCGTCCCGCGTGAGGCCGGTGTAGAGGATCGTGCGTGGATCAACCTCGCGCAGGTACCAGAGACGCGTCACGAGGATGCCCCGTTCGGTTGACTTGATCATGTCCTCCACGCTCGACGTGCCACCGCTCATGAGGAACGAGGTTGGCGCGCCAGTTGGCTGCACACCCTTCTTCTGCGCCCAGAAGCGCGAGTAGTACAGCGTCTTGAGCACGCCATTTTCGATGAATACCTGGCGACCCAGCGGAAGCCCGTCACCATCGAACGGCTGTGCGAGCACCTGGGGATCGAACGGATCGGCGTACACCGACACTCGCTCGTCCATGATCTTCTCGCCGATCTTTGTGCCGCCGCCCTGCTTCACGAACGGACTGCGACCCTCGTCAGTAGCACGCGCGTCGGCATAGAAGCCAATGAGCTGGCAGAGGTCACCGACGGCCTGCGGCTCCAGGATGACGGTGTACCGACCGGGCTCAACGGCGACCGGGTTTCGTGAGAGCCGCGCCTTCTCGATTGCCCGGCGACTGACGGCCGCGAAGTCCACCTTACTCGCGTCGTTATGCTCGGCGCCGGCCCAACCCGATCCGGTGCCGTCGGCCGTGCGCACCGTGAGGGTGAAGTTCGCGTTGGTGCTGCGATGATACGCGAACATACCCTTGTTGTTGCCCAGCGCGGTCGCACCAGCGTTGTTGATGAGGAACCCTGCTGCGCGGAGGTCCTTCGCGCCCCGCGCGGGTTCGAGCGCGGTCAATGCCACGCGCGCGCGGTCGTCCGCGCTCATCCCCGCGACGGACGGAAAGTACGCCTCGACAGTACGGTGGTTCTGCTGTCCGAGCATCGGCATGGCTTCCGGGTCGTCAGGCGCGAGCTTCGCGAGGCGTTCGGACTTGTCTACGGCCGCACGCAACGCCGTGTCGGAGATCTCGTTCGTCTGCACGACCGCGTGCTTCTTCCCGAACCAGCTCTGCACAGCGACGGTGAAGTCGTTGATGGCGCCAGCGGTCGACATCTGGTTGTCGGCGAAGCGGACGTTGGTGGTGTAGCCGCCGCCCACCTGCACGTCCACGCCGTCCGACTTCGACATGGCGACGACGCGCTGGATGAGCGCCTGCGCTTCCTCGCGCGTCATGAGGTTTGCGGCGGCGCCGACCGGGCGTCCCTGGCTGTCGACCAGGCGATTGGGTCCGGAGAGGACCTCGGTGATGTTTGAGCGTCTCATTATGGTCTCCGTTACGCCTTACGGCCGGTGTTGATGACGTTGACGTTGCGGAACCGCGCCGGCACCGATCCGTGGCTCACGGCGTTCACCTGGCCGGGTTGTCCCTTGCCGTCGAAGAACGAGCCCCAGACCTCGTAGCCGCGGCGACCGCCGATCATGTCCATCGAGTTCCAGAACTCGGGCGTACGGATCTGGTAGGCGACGTCCTTCAACATGCCGACCACCTTTCCACCCTTGATCTCGTAGAAGAGCTGCCCACCGAACTGCGCATTGTAGCGCTGCTGGTCGATCGAGAAGGATCCATCGCCGATGATGGCGATGCCGCTGTCGGTGGCGGCGATCAGGTCGTCGTACGTCCGGTCATTGTCGCCCGGCAGCAGTGACACGTTAGGCATGCGCTGGAACTGCACGCTGCTCCAGCTGTCCGCGTACGAACACCCGTGGGACTTCACTGGACGGTTCTGCTGCTTGTACCACCAGTCGAGCCAGATCGCCTGCTCGCGTGTGGTCTGGTAGTCGTTGACCAGGCCGTTCCTGATAATGAGGAACTCGTCAGGCGCGACGCCCTCGTCATCATACCCGATCGTGGCCAGCGCGCCCGGCTGCGACCGATCGCCCTGGATGTTCATGAACTCCGGGCCGTACCGGAACTTGCCGAGGTACTGGTCGGGCGGGGCAACGAACGACGTGCCGGCGTAGTTGGCCTCGTACCCCATGGCGCGATCCAGCTCCGTGGGGTGAGCGATGGATTCGTGAATGGTCAGCCACAGGTGCGACGGGTGCAGCACCAGGTTGTAGCGGCCGACTTCAACCGGCTTGGCCTTCAGCTTTTCGCTGGCTTCCTCGCCCCACTGGCGTGACTTGTTGACGATGTCCTGCTGCAGGATCCACTCCCACCCTCGCGCCACCGGCGGCAGCGTGTTGCTGCGGTTCTGGAAATCGGAGAAGTCGGGAGAGACCGCGGTGAACTGCTGCTGGACGGAGCTCTGGACGATCGTCTGCGCGATGATGGAGCCGTCGGTGTTGGCGTAATTGCGTTCCATCTTCCGCAGGAACAAGGCGCTGAAGACGTACTTCACGTTGGCCGCTTTCATCCCTTCCCCGTTGGCCTTGATCAGGAGGTCCGCTTTCTCCTCGACGGGAATGGTCCACGGATCGACTTCATACGCGCTCTTCCAGCTCACTTCGCCGACCGACGGCGCGGGCGCGAGTTGCACTGAGCGATCCTTCGCGACGCCATTGGCCTTTGCGATCGCGACCGCTTCGCGCGCGGCGGCCGCAACCCCGCTCTTCGTCAGGTCACGCGATGCCCCGAATCCCCAGGTCCCGTTGACGAGTGCCCGCACGCCGATACCGATGGAATCCGTATCGACGACGTTGATGATCTGCTGTTCCCGCGTGACCACGAAGTTCTGCAGGTAGCGTCCAATGCGGGCATCAGCGAACGTCGCGCCGCCGCTCTTCGCGGCGTTCAGCGCTTCCATCAGCAACTCCTTGATGGCCGCGTCCATTGGTGCCGTGGCGGCTCGTTGCTCGAACCCCGGTACGCCTGCGCCGGCTGTTTTGAGTGTGCCGCCCAGGGCGATAGCGCCTGCCACCGCGCTGCCCTGTTTGAGAAAATCGCGACGAGAGCTCATGGGTCCACCCGATGAGAGGCCGGGGCCTCGTGTTTGGAGACGGTCGTGATAATGCGCCAGCTGGCCGCGCCAGCCGGAAACCGTGTGGGTACGCTAATCCGGTTGTGGATCGCCCGGGACTCCCGGTGAGACGGAACGTGTTCGCTTGAGGGTGAAACGAACTGCGGGGACTGCTAAAGAGCGAAAGGGCGCGAATGCGCGAAATGCCAAAGGGCGCGAACTGCCAAAGAGCGCGAACTGCCAAACGGCGCGAACTGCCAAACGGCGCAAATGCCTGAAGGCGCGAATTGCCATGGGGCGCAACTGCCTCGGGGCGGAACTGCCTCAGGGGCGCGGAATGGACGATGTCATGGACGGGCACCAGCTTCCACGTTCCATGTCTGCCGAACAGTCGACCGACGTATCCATCGCTCCGCCCGAACCATCGAGCGCACCTGAGCCATCCCTGACCGGGAAGGCCGCAGTGGTGCTGCTGGCCGTGTTCGCCACGGCGATCTTCTTCAACGCGGCGCTGCTGTTTTCGGTCCAGCCGATGTTCACGAAGATGGTCCTGCCGCTGCTTGGAGGGAGTCCGGCGGTCTGGAACACCTGCCTGTTGTTCTTCCAGGCGCTGCTGCTGGCCGGGTACCTGTATGCCCACCTGACCTCCCGATTCCTCTCGGCGCGCAAACAGGCAGTCCTGCATCTCGCCCTGCTCATCAGCGCGGTCGTCCTGCTCCCCATTCACGTACCGGCGTCGTGGGCGCATCCGCCGGGGACCTCGCTGCCGATTGGATGGCTGCTGGGACTACTCACCGTCTCGCTTGGCCTTCCGTTTTTCCTGCTGTCCGCGGGAGCGCCGATGATGCAGCGCTGGTTTGCTGGAACACGCCACGCGTCAGCGCACAACCCGTATTTCCTGTACGCAGCCAGCAACCTGGGAAGCTTCGCGTCCCTGCTGGCCTATCCGTTCCTCATCGAGCCGCGGATGCGTATCTCGGAGCAAGCCGTCGCGTGGCTGGGGTTCTACTCGGGACTCCTGGTTCTCATTGGCGGGTGCGCCGTCGCGACGCACCTGTTTCGGCGTACGATGTCAGCGCCGACGTTGGTGCCCGACACAAAGCCCGTGACGTCAGAGGTGCCGCTGGTTGAGGACTCAGGCGGCATTCACCTGAAGCGACGCGGTGCGCTTCGCGGATCGATGCGGTTCCTCATCGAAGAGAACCCGTCGGTGATCCGTCGCTTCCTGCAGGGCCGAGATGCGCCAATCACGAACCCGACCATCGTTCCCGACAGGAACTGGCGCCTGAGGTGGGTGCTGCTGTCTTTCGCGCCGTCCAGCCTGCTCATCGGGACCACCACCTATCTCAGCACGGACATCGCGTCGGTGCCGTTCCTGTGGGTGATCCCGCTGGCGCTGTACCTCCTGACGTTCGTGCTGGTGTTCGCCGAGCGACCGCTTTTCCCGCGGTGGTTGATGCTGCACGTGCAGCTCGTCCTTGGCCTGGCGCTCATCGTGGCGCTGTGCCTGGGGGCCGGGCGGGGAATCCTGGGTCCGGCGGCGCTGCACCTCACGGCGTTCTTCGTGACCGCCATGATGTGCCACCGGGAGCTGGCGGACAGCCGGCCCCGGGTCGAATACCTGACGGAGTTCTACCTCTGGATGTCGTTAGGCGGTGTGCTGGGTGGCGTGTTCAACGTGCTGCTGGCGCCGGTGCTCTACGACTCCCTTGTGGAATATCCGTTCGCGCTGGTGGTCGCGTTCGGGCTGCGACCGGGCCTTGCCCGCACGTACGGCACGCGGCTCGACTTCATCCGCGATCTCCTGTTCCCGGCCGCGGTGGCAGCCACGGTCTGGTTCGCGTTCCGCCTGCCCAAGCCGCCTGACGAGTGGTTCTCCGGGGGGTCGCAGGTCTTCCTGGCGGCGGTGGCGATCGTGGTCCTTTTCTTCTGGAAGCGTCCGTTTCGCCTGGCGCTGGGTGCGGGGGCGATTTACGCAGGCACGCAGCTCGCCGGCAACGCCAACAGCAACATCCTGATGCAGGACCGGAGCTTCTTCGGGATGTACCGCGTGCGGCGCATCGCCGAGTATCACGTGCTGCAGAACGGCACCACGACCCACGGTGGGCAGAGCCGCGAGCTCACGCGCCGCATGGATCCGCTCACCTACTACTACAAGGAAGGTCCGCTGGGCGACATCTTCGCGAAGGTCGCGCAGAAGCCGGTGCGCCGCGTCGCGATGGTGGGGCTGGGGACCGGCACGATCGCCTGTTACGGGCGCCCCGAGGAGCATTGGACGTTCTACGAGATCGACCCGATGGTGGCGGACATCGCGCGTGCGCCGCGCAACTTCACCTACCTGAGAGATTGCGCGCCACGGACCAACATCGTGATCGGGGACGCGAGACTTTCGCTCGCTGCCGCGGCGGACCGGGAGTTCGACATTATTGTGCTGGATGCGTTCACCTCCGATGCGATTCCAGCCCACCTGGTCACGCGCGAGGCGCTGGCCCTCTATCTGCAAAAGCTGCGCGACGACGGCGTCGTGGCGTTCCACATCAGTAACCGTTACCTGGACCTGCGCCCGGTGATCATCGCCCTCGCGAATGACGCCAGGGTGGCGGGGGCGCTGGGTGAACGCGCGCCCGACACGGAAGGACGCGGCAAGTTGTATTATGGCAGTCGCTGGATGGTGCTGGCCAAGAATGCCAGCGTGCTGTCCGAGCTGGTAAAGCTCGACGGATGGCATGCGCTCGGCACGTGGCCGGAGTCGCGATTGTGGACGGATGACTACACGGATGTCCTTGCGGTGCTGAAGTGGAGATGAGGCCAAAGGCCAAAGACCAAAAACAAGTACCAGGTCCAGGAAGCAGAGACCAAAGAACAGCGGGAGCGATGGATGCTTAAGTCACAGCAAGCCGAATACGACGTCTGCATCGTTGGTTCCGGTGCGGGCGGTGGCATGGCGGCGCATCGGCTGGCGCTCGGTGGCGCGCGCGTCGTGTTGCTCGAAGCCGGCGGGTGGTGGGACAACACCACGTCGAACAGCGCGATGTTGCGATGGCCGTACCAGAGCAGCCAACGCGGGGCGTCGACGCCTGATCGCCCCTTCGGCGAGTTCGACGCGTGCGTCGGCGGGTGGGACCTGCCTGGCGAACCGTTCACTCGCGCGGAAGGCACGAACTTCTCCTGGTGGCGCGCGCGCATGCTGGGCGGCCGCACCAATCACTGGGGACGCATATCGCTGCGGTTCGGACCGGACGACTTCAAGCGGAAGAGCATCGACGGACTGGGAGACGACTGGCCGATCTCGTACAACGACATCGCGCCGTACTACGACCAGGTCGATGAGCTGGTGGGGATCTTCGGGAGCAGGGAAAACCTGCCGAACCATCCCGACGGCAAGTTCCAGCCAGCGCCGAAACCGCGCTGCTACGAACTGCTGGTGAAGCAGGCGAGCGACAAGATGGGCATCTGGTGCATCCCGGCGCGGCTGTCGGTGATCACGCAGCGCCTGGGGAACCGCGCGCCGTGCCACTACTGCGGCCAGTGCAACCGTGGCTGCATGACGAACTCGAACTTCTCGTCGCCTAACGTGCTGCTCTTCCCGGCACAGCGGACGAACCGGTTGCGGATCATCACCAACGCGATGGCGCGTGAGGTGACGGTGAATGCGCAGGGCCTGGCGACGGGGGTGTCCTACATCAATACGGCGACCGGCGCCGACGAACACATCCGGGCGCGCGTGGTGGTGCTCGCGGCGAGCGCGTGCGAGTCATCGCGCATCCTGCTCAACTCGAAGTCCCCTCAGTTCCCGCAGGGGCTGGCCAACTCGAGTGGCGTAGTGGGGAAGTACCTCACCGACACGACGGGCTCCGACGTCTCGGGCTTCATCCCGAAGATGGTCGATCACGTCCCGCACAACTGCGACGGCGTCGGCGGTGGCCACATCTACATGCCGTGGTGGCTGGACAACAGGAAGCTGGACTTTCCGCGCGGGTACCACATCGAAGTCTGGGGCGGGCTTGGCGTGCCGTCGTACGGCTTCATGGGCGGGATCCAGCAGTACGAACCCGGCGGCGGCTACGGGGCGCAACTGAAGAACGACTACCGCCGCTATTACGGGTCCACGATCGGGTTCTCCGGCCGTGGGGAGCAGATTCCTAACGAGGACTGTTACTGCGAGCTGGACCCGGCCGCGAAGGACAAATACGGGATTCCCGTGTTGCGCTTCCACTGGAAGTGGACGGACCACGAGATCAACCAGGTGAAGCACATGCAGGAGACGTTCCGCGGCCTGGTGTCGGAGATGGGCGGCGAGGTCTTTTCGGCCATGCCGACGCGTGAGCGTGGTTATGGCATCGCGACCGGTGGCTCGATCATCCACGAGCTGGGCACGGCGCGGATGGGGAGCGACCCGAAGACGTCAGTGCTCAACGCGTCGTGCCAGGCGTGGGACTGCAAGAACCTTTTTGTCGCCGACGGCGGCTCGTTCGTGTCGCAGGCGGACAAGAACCCGACGTGGACGATCATGGCGCTGGCGATGCGAACGGCGGACAGGATTCTGGAACTGAGAAAGGCGGGGACGATCTAAGGGCGCAGAGGGTGCAGAGGGTGCACGGGCAAACAGCTTGACGAGGGCTTACGCGGATGACTGAACGCAGAGACTTCCTGAAGTTCCTGGCGGCAGCGCCGATGGCGCATTTCGCCGTGAGCGCGCTCGACCTCGAGGCCGCGGCGACTCAGACGCGCGAGACGCTCGAGCGACTGGCGGAACGCGGGCAGCAGTACCAGCCGAAGGTATTCACGCCGGCAGAGTGGAGAACGGCGCGTGTGCTCGTGGACATCGTTATCCCGCGTGACGCGCGATCGGGGAGTGCGACCGACGCCAAGGTCCCCGAGTTCATGGACGTCTTCATGGAAACCCGGGAGAACATGCGCACGTGGATGCGCACCGGGCTCACCTGGCTCGATGACGAGTGTCGAAAGCGATTCAGCAAGACGTTCGTCGATTGCGACGACGCGCAACGCAAGGCCGTACTCGATGACATTGCGTGGCCACGTCGCGCGCGCCAGGAGATGCAGGCGGGCGTGAGGTTCTTCAACAACTTCCGGAACTTCACCGCATCGGGCTTCTGGTCGAGCAAGATGGGCATCGACGACCTGCAGTACATGGGAAATCGGCCGATGGCATCCTGGAACGGTTGCCCGACGCCGGCGCTGAACAAGCTGGGCGTCAAGTACACCTAACGCTGAGTGCACAGTGCCGTTTGCCGGGGCTGCGTGCTGGGTGCCTGGGTGCCCGGGTGCTGGAAGCTGGAGCTGGAGGCTGGTGTTGGGGCCGTCCGCGCGAACTCCGCACGAGGCGGCCGAACTGGATACCACCGGATGAGGTGGTTTCTCGCGATGGCACTGCTCGCGGTGGCGCAGCCGGTCGGGGCCCAGCGCGTCTTTCCCGGCGGCCCACCGTTCCCGGGCAGTGATTCCGCGGTCGTCATCACGTTAGGCACCGGGACGCCGGTGCCGAATCCCGAGCGCGCCGGACCAGCGACGGCGGTCGTCGTCGGGCGGCGGGTGTTCCTGTTCGACGCGGGTGCCGGCGTGATGCGTCGCGTGGCCGCGGCCGGGCTACCGATCGACGGCGTGACCGCGGCCTTCATCACACACCTGCACAGCGACCACACGTTAGGCCTGCCGGACCTGGTGCTGACGTCCTGGGTGATGGGGCGGAGCACGCCGATGCGCCTCCACGGTCCGCCGGGACTGCGTCGCATGACGGATCACTTCGTTGCCGCCTGGGCCGAAGACACGCTGGTGCGCGTGAAGGGCCTGGAGCGCGGACGCCCGGGCGGTTATCGCGTCGATGTGCGCGAGACCAACGGCGGCGTGGTGTTCGACAGTGCCGGCGTGAAGGTCACGGCGATCCGCGTGCCACACGGCGACTGGGACTTCGCGTTCGCCTATCGAGTCGATGCGGCCGGCCGGAGCATCGTGATCTCGGGAGACACTCGCTACAGCGACGCGCTCGAACGTGCGTCGGCCAATGTGGACGTGCTCGTGCATGAGGTGTACCCGGAGACGCGCATCGCGACGGAGAATCGGCCCGGAGGCGAGTTGTGGCCGCGCTACCTGCGCGAAGCGCACACCTCAGACGTGGAGCTCGGCCGGCTCGCAGCAGCGGCGAAGCCGAAGCTCTTGTTGCTCACTCACGTGGTGTTCATGGGAGCGCCGGAGCAGGAAGTTCTGGATGGAATCCGTCGCGGCGGGTTCACCGGACCGGTGTCGTTCGCGAAGGACCTGGGACGTTACTGATTAGATGGGAGATGGGAGATGGGAGATCACCTGCACAGCGGAGCCGTTCTGATGCCTCGTCCAACACAGCGTTCCATGTTCGCAGCGGTGGTGTTGACCCTGGTGTTGCAGGGACGTGCCACTGCGCAGGCTCCCACTGTGCACCGACTGCCGGCCACGCCACAAACCGTTGCCTATGGCTTCTACTGGTCCGAGGCCAGGCCGGCGCTGCGAATCGCATCCGGTGACATCATCGACGT
The DNA here is from genome assembly GCA_035559475.1 of Gemmatimonadaceae bacterium. Lineage (GTDB taxonomy): Bacteria > Gemmatimonadota > Gemmatimonadetes > Gemmatimonadales > Gemmatimonadaceae > JABWBJ01. The sequence continues at coordinate 2,262 of DATMBT010000244.1, read as the reverse complement.
TGAAACACTGCTGACCAACACACCACAGCGACTCGAGGCAGCGGGCGTCCCGGCGAACGAAATACAGCAGTCGCTGCGCGACATCGTGGCGCAGGTCACCGATCGCGGACCCGGCGGACATATCCTGACTGGTCCTGTCTATGTAGAAGGCGCGGATTCCGGTGACGTGCTCGAGGTGAAGATCCTGTCGATCGACCTCGCGATTCCGTATGGCTACAACGGGTGCAGTGGGTTTGCGCGCGACCTGTGCGACCGCAGCCAACCCACCACGCGCATCATCAGGCTCGATTCGCAACGGATGATCGGACACTTCGGCGACGGCATCGACGTTCCCCTCAAGCCGTTCTTCGGCAGCATGGGCGTGGCGCCACCGTCGTCACGAGGGCGCGTCAGCAGCAACCCACCCGACATTCACGCGGGGAACCTGGACAACAAGGAACTCGTGGCCGGCACCACGCTGTACATCCCGGTGCACGCCAAAGGCGCGCTGTTCGAGGTCGGCGACGGTCATGCGGCGCAAGGCGACGGCGAGGTGGACCAGACCGCGATCGAGACGAGCCTGCGGGGACGACTTCAGCTCACCGTGCGAAAGGACCTGAAGCTCGAGTGGCCGCGTGGAGAGACGCCGACGCACTGGATCACGATGGGCATGGATACGTCGCTGACGAAATCCACGCGGATCGCGATCGAGCAGATGGTGAAGCTGCTGATGGAGAAAAAGCAGCTGTCGCAGACCGCCGCCTACCAACTCGCCAGCATTGCCGCCGACCTGCGCATCACGCAGCTGGTCGACGGCAATGTTGGTGTTCACATGATGGTACCAAAGAGCCTCATCGGCCGTTGAAGCCAGGCGCAAAGGCCGGCACCACCACCAACCCTAATCAACTGCCCCCGGGTTGACGGCAATGCCGGCCTGCTGAGGGCGCGACCTATTGTTTCTTGTGTTCGCCGTGCTCACCGACAGGCAGCCCCTTGAGCAACTGATCGGCGGCCTGCATGTGCGCGACGAATGCCGGGGCAACCTTCTGCACGAACGACTTCACTTCGGCGTTCTTGATCGCGGGAAGCAAGGTGGTGGTCACCGCGTCAACGACTGCCTTGTGGTAAGCGACTTCGTGCTCGAGGAACGCCTTGTCGAACGCGGGTCCGCTGAGACCCTGCAACTTCTTCATGGCCGCTTCGTGCGCGACCTTGAGCGAGAAATCACTCGAGACTGGCGTCGGTGTCACCTTGAGCTTTGCGGCAAGGTCGCGTCCCTGACCCTGGACCATCTTGTGGTCCCGCGCCAGCATCGCACCGAAATCCTTCACATCCTGTCGGGTTCCTTTCTTCGCTGCGAGTGAACCGGTCTCGATATCCCACGTGTTGGCGATATCGAAGATGCCGACGATCGCCGCGTCATCGAGCGCAGGGGCGGCGGGCTTGGCCTGCGCGAGCAACGTGGTGGGAAGGAATGCCGCAGCTGCGGTGAGTGCCCTGAGTGTCATTCGCATGGTGCTTGCCTCTATGAGGGTACGGGGGACTGGGGACCGGTACGGGGGTGCTGGACCACAGAATGGGCTTGGGAAGCTAATAAGTCAAGTAGTTGATTGACATATTGGCGCGCTACTATATTCCCGGCGTGCCTGCCTCATCTTCCTTGCCGCCGTCGCGTCAGGCCGTGCTGGACCTGGTCCGGCGCGGTGAACGCACCGTGAATACGCTGGCGGCGCGACTAGGGATCTCGGACAACGCGGTCCGAATCCACCTGGTCGCGCTGGAGCGAGATGGGCTGGTGGTGCGAAGCGGCATCGTGCGAACTGGAACGGCCGGGCAGCCCGCCGCCGAGTATGACCTCACGCCGGCAGGCGAACTGGCGCTGTCGGTGGCGTATCCAGCAGCACTGACTGCCCTGACTGCCGCCGCCGGCGACCGGCTGGACGCGCGTGCCAGGCGAGCGCTCTTCATGGAAGCGGGCAGGAAGCTGGCGGAAACGATGCCTGCCGCGGATAAGGGGTCGCTCCAGGAGCGCGCCACTTCATGCGCGGCGCTGATCGAAAGCCTTGGTGGGAGCGCAACGCTGACCGCCGGGCGTGGACACGTGACGCTGCAGGGTGCCGGCTGTCCACTGGCGGCCGCGGTTCGGAACGAATCGGGAACGTGCGCGCTTATCGAAGGACTCCTCGAGGCACACGCGGGCGTGGACGCGGAACAGCAGTGCACGCATGGGGATCGGCCAGCGTGCAGGTTCAGGCTTACCGCGTAACTAGCGCGTCACTACCG
>DATMBT010000243.1:0-2317 GCA_035559475.1 Gemmatimonadaceae bacterium | reverse complement strand
ACGGGAGGCGTCGCGCGTGGCCGCGCCCGAGGACCCGAAGGCCGAGCAGTCGCTGTTCGACGGCATCGACACGACGTGGGCGCGCTTCCGGGGCGACGCAAACGGAACGGCGCGATCGGCGCTCGACTCGCTTCCCTCGGCGTTCGCGGCGGCCCGGGCGATGTTCGATCCGTATGCGCCGGAGAAGACGATCCCCGCACTTGCGCGCGTGCAGCGGCTCCTGAAGGTGATTTGCCCGTCCGTTCCCGGTCCACCGTGTGTGCGCAGCGACACGACCGACCTGGGCGCGTCGGTCGAGCAGGCGCAGGGTCACGTGAATTCGGCGCTGGTCCTCGCGGCCGGAATCGCCGTCGAAGCGACGGCTCCACGCGAGCTGTGGGGGACGAGTCAGGACATCCCGGCGAAGCTGGCACTCTATAACCGCGGGCACACCCCCATTCGCTTCGCGAGCGCGAGGTTCATGACGTCGGGCGGTTCAGGAGTCGTCATCGATGGATCAGTGACCATCGCTCCGGACAGTGCAACCATCGTTTCGCCTCGAGGCGTGCGATTCACCGTTCCGTCGTCACCACGTTGGCTGCTGTCGCCGCGGCGCGGCGCGATGTACAACTACGAGATCACGGGTCGCGACGAAGCTTCGTACGGAGTCGATGCCTTGGCCCAGTTCGAAGGCCAGGTTGGTGACGCCGTGTTCAGCATCAAGGCCCCCGTGGTCTATCGATTTGCCGACCAGGTACTCGGCGAAATCCGGCGGCCGATCGCGGGCGTGCCCGACGTGTCCGTGCTCCTCGACCAGGAGTTGCAATACGCTCCCGCGCGCGCACCGGTCGAGCGAGATCTTCGCGTTCAACTCCGGGCGACATCGGATTCGGCGCGAACCGTGATCGTCAAGCTGATGCTGCCCCCAGGACTGATCGCCGACAGCGCGACGCGTGTCGTGACGCTGGCCGGAACCGGCGCGCCGCAAACGCTCGCGTTCAAGGTGCGCGGGCAACTTCCAGCGGGGCACCATGTCATCCAGGTAACTGCGTCCGAAGGCACGAGTGCGTACTCGTCAGGCTACACGACGATCGACTACGAACACATCAACGCGCGTCGCGTCTATCGCCCGTCACGAATGTCTGTGGAAGCTGTGGACGTTGCGGCGGTGAGCGGCATGCGCGTGGGCTACATCGCCGGCGTGAGCGACAACAGCGCCGCAGCGCTCGAGCAGCTCGGCATCGACGTGACACAGATCGATCCTGCGACACTCGCCAACGCGAACCTGCGCGGATACTCAGCGATCGTGATAGGGCCGAGGGCGTACGAGACGCAGCCGGCGCTGGTGGCGAACAATGCGCGCGTGCTCGACTACGCACGGAACGGCGGGACGCTCGTGGTCCAATACGGCCAGTACGAAATGCAGCAGCCGGGGATCATGCCGTACCCGATCACGATCAACCGGCCGCATGATCGCGTCACCGATGAAAACGCGCCGGTGAAGATTCTCGACACAACGGCCGCCATCCTGCGTGCACCGAACCGGATTACACAACGCGACTTCGACGGTTGGCTCCAGGACCGGTCGCTGTACATGCCGAGGACGTTCGATCCGCGGTACACGCCGCTCCTCGAGATGACCGACCCGGGCGAACAGCCGAACCGCGGGGCGTTGCTGATCGCGCCGCTGGGCCAGGGCACGTACGTGTACACGACGCTGGCGTTTTTCCGGCAGCTGCCTAACGGAGTCCCCGGAGCGGCGAGGTTGTTCGTGAACCTGCTTGCGGCCAAGACCGGACGCACCACGCAGTAAGCTGACTGGATGTGGGAGGTGGGATGTGGGAGACTGCCGATCAATTCCGATGTTGATCGGATGCCTCCCACATCCCACGTCTCACATCTGCTGCCTCAACGCGCTTCAGCCAGGGCGTGCAGCAGGTCCACGTAAAACTTCTCGATTTGCGCCAGGCCCGCCACGCGCGATCCCGCTTTCGGCTCGATCACCATGTACTCGTCAGGCCCGTGAGCGCCGGAGCCGTGGCCGATCCCGCCGGCGACCATCGGCAACCCGAGCCGCTTCGTGAACACGTAATACGGCGCGCTGCCAGCCAGTCGCGGCGCCACACTCGGCGGGAATCCGTACTTGTGGTAGGTCCCGATGGCCGCGCGCACGAGCGGTGCGTTCACCGACGACTGTGCCGGCGGATAACCGCTCAACTTTCGCAACGTGATGTCGCTGAATCCGTTCCCATCCAGGTGGGCGCGAATCAGCGCCAGCGCCGAATCAGGATCCTGGTCTGGCACCAGTCGTGAATCCATCTTCGCCGTCGCGATGTGC
>DATMBT010000242.1:0-10666 GCA_035559475.1 Gemmatimonadaceae bacterium | reverse complement strand
GATCGTGGCGAGTCCGTGTGGAGCGGCCTGGAAGACCTGCCTGACGAGTTGGCCATCGCGGTCATTCATGATGCGGCGCGCCCGCTCGTCACCGACGCGACGATCGACGCGGTTATTTCGGAAGCACGTCGAGGGCACGGCGCCGTGGCGGCGCTTCCCGTCGTGGACACGCTGAAGGAAGTCGCTCCTGATGGCCGGATCGTGAGGACGATAGAGCGCGGAGGACTGTGGCGCGCACAGACGCCGCAGGCTTTTCCACTGCGCGTCATCGAGCAAGCTTATGTCGAGGCACGTCTGGCGAACGTGACGGCAACCGACGACGCCGCGCTGGTGGAGCGACTCGGGCTCGACGTCGTTGTTGTTCGCGGAAGCGAACGCGCGATGAAGGTCACCGAAGAAGCCGATTTCGCGCGCGCCGAACGACTCGCTTCGCTGGTGGACTGAATGCGCCAGGCCGCGATTCCGTTCTGGTCTCCCGCCGAAATCGAGTCGTCGCTTGCGGACACCGTCACCCACCTGCAGTCCGGCCAGGTACTCGCTTATCCGACGGAAACGGTCTACGGCTTCGGTGGCGCGGTTGACCGCGACGCCGTCGAGCGCCTCGTGGAGATGAAGCGGCGACCGCCGGCGAAACCATTCCTGTTGCTGGTCTCCGACAGCGCGATGCTCGAGCGGCTCGACCTGCATTTGCCCAGCATGGCGGCGCGCCTCGCGGCCCGACATTGGCCTGGACCCCTCACGCTGGTGCTCCGGGGCGGTGAGCGGCGGGTGCCACCACGCCTGCGCGGTCCGGAGGGTGGTGTCGCGGTCCGATGGACGTCCCACCCCGCGCTGCAGCGGATGATTGCCGCCTACGGTGACCCCATTACGTCGACGTCCGCGAACCTGCCCGGACTACCGCCAGCGATGACCGCCGGGGAGATTGTTGAACAGTGGGGGGATGCAGTGGCGCGCAGCATCCTCCGGGTGCTGGATGGCGGTCGGCTCGAAGCCTCGGCACCATCGACTGTCGTGGATTGCACCGGACGCCGACCGCGAGTCATCCGACCCGGGGCAATTCCGGCAGAAGTCCTGCGGGAGAGCGTGCCAGACCTCATCGGCGACGCCTGACGAGAATGCGACTGCTGTTTGTCTGTACCGGAAATACCTGTCGAAGCGCGATCGCCGAGGCGCTGGCGCGTCGTGAAGCCATCGAGCGCGGCCTGGCGGACGTGGAGGTATCGAGCGCGGGGACCAGCGCCTGGGACGGCGCGCCCGCGTCGGACGGCGCGTTGCTGGTGGCCCTGGAGCGCGGGCTGGACATCTCGACCCATCGCTCCCAGCAACTGACCCGGGAACTCGTGCAGTCGCATGACGTGGTGCTGGTCATGGGCCCCCACCATGCCGAGCGCGCCGAAGCGTTAGGCGGGGAAGGGCGGACGCACCTGTTGACGGCATTCGCCGCCGGCACCCCCTCTGGTCACGCGATCAACGATCCGTTTGGCGGCGACCTGGATCAGTACCGCGAGACCCTGAACGAACTGCAGGGGGAGATCCGTCGCGTGTTCGACCGGCTCACCGCGCGACCCAGCACACCGAAAGAGTGACGCTCCCGGGGCGGCTGGTCCTCCTCGGCCATCCCGTGCGGCACTCCCTGTCGCCCCGGTTCCAGAACGCGGCGCTGCACGCCGCCGGCATTTCGCTGCGCTACGAACCGCTGGACGTCCCGCCTGACGAGTTGGCGGACACGCTTTCGATGATTCGTCGCCAGCGCGGCGCAGGCAACGTGACGGTGCCGCACAAGGCGGCCGTGGCAGCGGCCTGCGACCGCCACACGGCGGTGGCAACCCGGACGGGCGCCGTGAACACGTTCTGGTGCGAAGGCGACCACCTGGTTGGAGACAACACCGACGTCGCTGGATTTCGCGCGCTCGTCCTCAGCGTGCTCGGTCACGAACCACACGACAGCACCATCGCCCTGATCGGCGCCGGCGGCGGCGCAGCCGCGGTGTGCGCCGTCGTGGAGGGATGGACCAACGCGCGCGTGATGGTTCATGCCAGGGGAGGCGAGCGCGCGGCAGCCCTGGCGGCGCGATTTCCGCGAGTCGTCACCGTCGCGCCGTCGGCGACCGAAGCGCTTCGGCACGCGACGATCGTGGTCAACGCAACTCCCATCGGCCTCGAGGGGGACGCGGTTCCAGTCCCGGTGCGTGAACTGCCACGTGACGCCGCGGTGATGGACCTGGCCTATCGTGCTGGCGAGACCCCGTGGATACAGGCCGCCCGCCACGCCGGGCACAGGGCCGCAGACGGTCTGGAGATGCTCATTGCCCAGGGAGCGGAAGCGTTCGAGCGATGGTTCGGGGTCGCCCCCGACAAGTCGGTCATGCGAGCGGCGTTGGCTGCCTAACGTCGCGGCCGCGGCGCGCCTGGTGTCCGGGCTCGCCGACTTCCTGCTGCCACGCACGTGCGTTACCTGCGACGCTCGCCTCCCCGAACGCGCTCGCGACCTGGCATGCGGAACGTGCTGGTCGCGGATCCCGGTGCTGCCGCACCCCCAATGTGACCGATGCGGGTATCCGCTGCCCGAGGGCGGTGACTGTCGCTGGTGCGTGCTGCTCCCGCCATATGTGCGGGCCGTCCGCTCGGTCTGCTGGGTTCCGGACCAGTTGGGCGGCGCGCTGGTGCACGCGATGAAATACGACGGCTGGCACGCGCTGGCCGCCGGAATGGGCGCGCGGATGGCGCGGCTGTCCTGGCCGGCGGATGTTGTCGCCGAGCGAGCGGCGCTGGTCCCCGTACCGCTTTCGGCGAAACGCGAGCGCGAGCGCGGCTTCAACCAGAGTGCGCGCCTGGCCGCTGCGGTGGGATTGTTGACTGGACTCGACACGTGGCACGACATGCTGGTTCGCACCCATTTCACATCATCGCAGACGCGGTTGACTCCCGAGGAGCGTCTCCGCAATGTTTCCGGCGCCTTCCGGGTCGACGGCGATCCGGCGCGACTGCGCGGCGCGCACCTGGTGCTCGTGGATGACGTCGTCACCACCGCGGCGACCCTGAACGCTTGCGCGGCTGCGCTTTTTGCCGGTGGTGCCCGGATCATCAGCTACGTCACCTTCGGCCGCGCGCGCCTCCCCGGCGATGCGGCGCCCTCATGAGGTCTGCCGGCATGGCAATCAAGGTCGGGATCAACGGGTTTGGCAGGATTGGTCGGCAAGTCGTTCGCGCCGCGAAGGAAGGAGGCATGAAAGACCTCGACTTCGTTGCCGTGAATGACCTCACGGACACCAAAACGCTCGCTCACCTGTTCAAGTACGACTCGGTGCATCGCGCCTACAAAGGCACGGTGGCTCACAAGGGCGACGCGATCACCATAGATGGTGACGACCTCAGGGTGTTCGCCGAGAAGGATCCGGCGGCGCTGCCCTGGAAATCGCTTGGCGTTGATATCGTGCTCGAGTCAACGGGCCGGTTCACGAACGCCGACGATGCGCGCAAGCACATCACCGCCGGCGCGAAACGCGTGGTGATTTCCGCGCCCGCCAAGGGCGAGGATATCACCGTGGTCATGGGTGTGAACGACAAGAACTACGACCCGTCGAAGCACACCATCATTTCCAACGCATCGTGCACGACGAACTGTCTCGTGCCGATGGTAAAGGTGATTCGCGACGCGTTCGGCTTCCGGCACGGCACGATGGTGACCATCCACAGCTACACCAACGACCAGAACGTGCTGGACCTTCCGCACAAGGACCTCCGTCGCGCCCGCGCGGCCGCGCTTTCGATCATTCCCACCACGACGGGTGCCGCCAAGGCAACGTCGCTTGTAATCCCCGAGGTGAAGGGGAAGATCGATGGCATCGCGATCCGCGTGCCGACTCCGGACGTTTCCCTGACCGAATTGACGGTCGAGGTCGAGAAGGCCACGACGATCGCGGAGGTGAACGCAGCCTTCAACGCAGTGGCCAATGGCGCGATGAAGGGAATCCTCGCCGTCTCCAATGAGGAGCTGGTGTCCTCTGATTACATCGGGAATCCCCACAGCTGCATCCTCGATGCGCTGAGCACCAACGTCGTGGACAGTACGATGGTGAAGGTGAGCGGCTGGTATGACAATGAGTGGGGGTATGCGAACCGTTGTGTGGATTTGATTCGGATGATTGGGGGATGACGCGGCGGATGTGGGAGGTGGGATGTGGGAGGAACCCCGCCGAACCTCTACTGATACGCACCGCCAAACCGTCACCCTGAACGCCGCGCGCGAGCACACCCACCTCCCACGACTCACATCCACTCGCCAGTGTCGAAAAAGTCTGTCGCTGACCTCCAGGACTCGTTCGTGCGGGGAAAACGCGCCCTCGTCCGCGTCGACTTCAACGTCCCGCTCGAAGCCGATGGCAGCGTGGGCGACGACACGCGGATCCGCGCCGCGCTGCCGACCCTCGAGCACCTCTGTGATCGCGGGTCACGAGTCGTCCTGTTCTCGCACCTGGGCCGGCCGAAAGGCGGCCCTGACCCGAAGTACTCCATGGCGACCGTGGCGCGGCACCTGGCGACGCTGACAAAACGGCCGGTGCGTTTCGAGGCCTCCTCCGCCGGGGACGCGGCGGTGGCCGCGACGAAAGCGTTAGGCGACGGTGATGTGCTCCTCCTCGAGAACACCCGGTTCCACCCCGGCGAGGAAAAGAATGAAGCGTCGCTTTCACAGGCCTTCGCCGCACTGGGCGACTTCTATGTGAACGACGCCTTCGGGGCGGCGCATCGCGCACATTCATCCACGGTCGGCGTGACGGCGTTCCTGCGACCAGCGGTGGCTGGGTTCCTGATGCAGAAGGAACTCGACTACCTCGGCCGCGCCGTCGCCGAGCCGAAGCGGCCGTTCATCGCCATCCTTGGCGGAGCAAAGGTCTCGGGAAAGATCGACGTGATCGAGGCGCTGCTGCCCAGGGTCGATGGGCTCCTCATCGGCGGGGCGATGGCGTGCACGTTCTATCGCGCGATGGGACTCGAGACTGGTAAATCGCTCGTCGAAACCGATCGCGTTGAACTCGCGAGCGAACTGCTCGAACGGGCACGCATGCGGCTCACGCTTCCGCACGATGCCGTGGTCGCCGACAGCCTGGAAAAGCCGGAGACCGCGAGGGTCGTTCACCGCGACGCCATTCCCGCGGACACGGCGATGTTCGACATTGGCCCCGACAGCATGGCATCGTTCGGCCGCGCCATAGCAACGGCGAAGACGGTGCTCTGGAACGGACCGATGGGTGTTTTCGAGACGTCCCCGTTTGACAAGGGAACACGTGCGATCGCCCAGGCTATGGCCGGCGCCACCAAAAGTGGCGCCGTGACGATAGTCGGCGGTGGTGACTCTGCGGCCGCGGTAGCCGAGGCCGGGCTCGAATTGTCCATGAGCCACGTGTCGACCGGTGGTGGAGCGTCCCTCGAATTCCTCGAGGGCAAAGTCCTTCCGGGCGTCGCCGCCCTCGACGACCGCTGACAACATGCAACGACGCGTCTTTGCTGCGAACTGGAAGATGAATCACGGGCCAACCGACGCCCGCGAGTTTCTTCGGTCATTCCTGCGCCACTACGCGCGCCAGTCGGACAGGCAGGTCATCTTCTTCCCGGCTTCGGTGACGCTCGCGGCGATGGTTGACGGACTCAAGGACCGTCTCGACATCCGCCTCGGCGTGCAGAACATCCACTGGGAGGACAAGGGCGCATTCACTGGCGAGATATCGGCGGCCATGGCCCGTGACGCGGGTGCCCATTACGTCCTGGTCGGCCACTCCGAGCGACGACACGTGTTCGGCGAAACCGACGAAGAGACACAGCGGAAGGTGGCGGCGTGTTTTCGCGCCCGAATGGCGCCGATCCTCTGCGTTGGAGAAACACTTGAGCAACGCGAAGCCGGCGAGACTGAGGCCGTGGTGTTGCGGCAGTTGCGTGCTGGTCTCGCTGGGTCCGACGCCTCGCAGATAGCGCTGGCGTACATAGCGTATGAGCCCGTCTGGGCGATCGGCACCGGGAAGAACGCAACACCCGACGATGCGTCGCGCGTCCACCGCGTCATTCGGGCCGAGTTGCGGACGCTGTCGCCAGACAAGTATCTGGCGATCCCGATTCTCTATGGCGGAAGCGTGAATCGGGGGAACGCCGCTCCGCTGCTGGCCGCACAGGAAGTAGATGGCGTCCTGGTAGGCGGCGCCAGCCTCGACGCCGAGGCGTGGTCCGCCATCGTCCGAGCTTGATTTCGAGGCGTAAATCCAGTGATATTAGACGCTTGGCAATTCACGACTTACGACGGTTCTGAAAGTTTATGTACACTCTGCTGCTGATCCTCCTCATTCTCGATGCGCTCGTGCTCATCGCTGCCGTGCTGATGCAAGCAGCGAAGGGCGGCGGACTCGCTGCATCGTTTGGTGGAGTCTCCACTGCTGCCGATTCCTTTATCGGAACCAGGCAGGCCGGCAACGTGCTGACCAAGATCGCGTGGTGGTGCGGTGGTCTCTTCCTCGGCATCGCGTTTGTCCTGCAGCTCATGTCGGCGCGCACGCGGACCCCGACTTCGATCCTTGATCAGGGTCTGGCGACTCCGCCTCAGGCAGCACCGGCTCCGGTGACGACGCCGCCGCCGCCAAGTGCCGTGCCGCTCGGGCCTGCCGATAAAGGCCCGCCGCCAACCGGAAGCCAGAAGAAGTAGCGCCAATAGTGAGCGAAATGACTGCTCGCCGGCCGGGGTTCCTCCTCCTAGAGGATGGAACCCTTTTTCGTGGGTCCCTCGTTTCCGAGGCGCCGCTGACGGTGGCCGAAGTCGTGTTCACCACGAACATGACCGGCTACCAGGAAGTGTTCACCGATCCGTCATATCGCGGACAGATCGTGGTCATGACCTCGCCGATGATCGGGAACTACGGCATCAACCAGGAAGATCCTGAATCGGCACGGCCGCAGGTCGCGGGCGTGGTCGTGCGCGAACTCTCCAAGCAGTACTCGAACTGGCGCGCCAGCGGTGACCTTGGAACCTGGCTCGACGAGGGGAAAGTGCCGATCCTCGAGGGCGTGGACACGCGCCAACTCACGCGTCACCTCCGCTCGGTCGGCGTTATGCGCGGCGTCATCGACGCCGGCGAGGCCGTGTCAGAGGAAGCAAAGGCCGCACTCGATGCGTGTCCGAGCATGGAAGGCCTGGACCTCGCGAGCACGGTGACCACCGATGCGCCTTACGAGTGGGGACCGTCGAACGCTCCGTACCACATCGTGGCGTACGACTACGGCATCAAGCGAAACATCCTGAGGCTCTTCGAAGAGCAGGGCTGCCGGGTGACCGTAGTTCCTTCGACGACTTCGGCAGCGAAGGCGCTCCAGCTGGAACCGGACGGCGTTTTCTTTTCGAACGGACCTGGGGACCCGGCAGCGGTGACGTACGCGCCAGATACCATCCGGGCGATCGCCGAAAAGGAGGTCCCGGTTTTCGGCATCTGTTTGGGACACCAGCTCATCGCGCTCAGCTTCGGCGGGTCGACGGAGAAGCTCCCCTACGGCCACCGCGGGGGGAATCACCCGGTCAAGGAGCTGGAGACAGGAAAGGTCCTGATCACCTCCCAGAACCACGGATTCGCTGTTTCCGGCGACCTGAAGGACCCCCGAGCGATCCCAGGTGCACCGGAACTCGAGGTTACCCACCTCAACCTGAACGATGGGACGGTTGAAGGTCTGCGCCACAAGCGGCTACCGGTCTTTGCGGTTCAGTATCACCCAGAGGCCGCGCCGGGCCCTCACGACGCTCGACCACTCTTCTCGGACTTCATGAAAGCCGTGAGAAGCGACGTTGTGGAAAGTGAGCCAACCGCTTGACACGCAATAATTAACGTCCTAAGTTCGGCTGCAGTTCGGGGTGCTTTTACCCCCGGTTCTTCGTTGAGGCTACTCAATGACCAAAGCAGACCTCGTCGAGCACGTCACCGAGCAGATCGCCAAGACTGCAGGACCGATGATCTCCAAGAAGGACTGCGCAAGGGTAGTGGATGCTTTTCTGGACGCCATCAAGGATGCGCTTCAGCTCCAGAAGAACATCGAGGTACGCGGATTCGGCACTTTCAAGATTCGCCATCGCAAGACACGGATGGCTCGCAATCCGCGAACTGGTTCTCCCGTAGAGGTTTCCGCGCGTCCAGTTCCGGTGTTCAAGCCCTCCAAGGAACTTCGCGCAATGGTGGCTGATCTCGTTCCACCGACCGTAGCTGAGTGATCTCGATCACAACGGCGCCCCGGTTCTCAGCCGGGGCGCTTTTCATTCCCACCAGTTCGCCGCGCAAACGACCTCGCGCTGTTTCGTATATTGAACGCGTATGACTGTGCGAGTATTGCTCTTCGCTTCGTACGCCGATGCGCTTGGTCAGAGTGAACTGACACTCGACCTGGCGGAGGGATCTCGCGTGGCTGACGTCGTGACTCGCGTGCGTGAAATGGCAGGTGGTCGGACGCTGCCGCCGTCGCCGCTCCTGGCGGTGAATGCGACGTACGCATCCCCCGGCGCTGTCATCAGGGGCGGTGATGAGGTCGCCATCATTCCACCGGTGGCTGGCGGATGAGTGCGGCGCGACTCACCTCAGAGCCAATCGATGTCGCGACACTCATCCGCGACGTCACGGCCGACAACCGTGGTGCGGTGTCCTTGTTCCTGGGTACCGTTCGCAACTCGAATGAAGGCCGCGACGTCAACGGCATCGATTACTCCGCGTACGACGCGATGGCCGTGGCGGAAATGAATCGCATCGTCGACGAAGCCACGCAGCGGTTTGAGGACGTCGCGATCCTGCTGATACATCGCACCGGAACCCTGCGCGTGGGTGACGTGAGTGTCGCCATCGCATGCGCGCACGCGCATCGCAGTCCGGCGCTGGACGCGAATCGTTATGTCATCGAACAACTGAAGCGACGCGTGCCAATCTGGAAGCGCGAGCATTATCTCGATGGCACCAGCGAGTGGGTTGATCCATCAGGTCGTCCCGCGGAGGTGGCCCAGTGACCACGCTGCGCGACCAGTGGGGACGAAGCATCGAGTATCTCCGGATCTCGGTGACTGACCGGTGCAACTTCCGGTGTGTCTACTGCATGCCGAAAGAAGGCCTGCAGTGGTTGCCGAAGGCGGACATCCTCACGTACGAGGAGATCACGGACGTCGTCAGGCAGTTGTCCCCACTCGGGCTCCGCCGGCTGCGGATCACCGGTGGGGAACCCACGATTCGGCCGGACCTCGAGTCCCTTGTCCGCCAGTTGCGCAGCATCCCCGGGATCGAGGATATCGCGCTCTCGACGAATGGGGCGAAGCTCCCGGGCATGGCGCGTTCGCTCCGCGATGCGGGCCTCGATCGCATCAACATGAGCGCGGACTCGCTCCGCCCGGAGCGGATCGCGGCCATTGCGCGCCGCGACCTGGGTTTCGACCCGATCGCCGCCGCGCTCGCGGCTGAAGAGGCAGGACTGTCGCCGATCAAGATCAACTGCGTCGTGCTGCGCGGCACCAACGACGACGAGATCGAGGACTTCGCCCGCCTGACGATTGAGCGGCCGTGGCACGTGCGCTTCATCGAACTGATGCCGGTCGGCGATATGCGCGAGCTCACCTGGGAACATGTCGTGCCGAGCGATGAAGTGCTCGAGCGCATCGGACGTATCGGCGCGCTCTCGCCCGACGGCGGACCGCCGCGTGGGAATGGCCCGGCCAGGTACTACCGCCTTGAAGGAGCGGCCGGCACGGTCGGCGTGATCACGCCCATGACGCACACGTATTGCGGCTCCTGCAACCGCGTACGACTCACGGCTGACGGGCGGCTTCGCACGTGCCTGTACGGAGACCACGAGGTCAACCTTCGCGATCCGTTACGCGAGGGCAGGTCGCTGGAGCCACTGTTCCGCCAGGCCCTTGCCGAGAAACCGAAGGAGCACGCGCTCCTGCAAATGAAGGTGGGCGGTTTGCGAGCACTGTCTCAGGTCGGCGGCTAGTTCAGGCGACGCGGGCTCGATCTGGGTCCACAGGAAAGCATTTGAACGCCGAGGACGCCGGGGTCGCAAAGGACTCCTCGGCGTCCTTTGCGTTGAAGGCTTTTCAGTTCTGCAGGAAGCCTCGATAGCAAGCTGCCGCGCAGCATCGAAGCCCGCGTCCTGCTTCCGCTCTGTTAAATTGCCCTCCCGCACATCCCACGCCCTTCACACGAAATCACGTCATGGTCAACACAATCACGGTCGTTGGCGCCGGTAACGTCGGTGCGACCACGGCCCAGCGTCTTGCTGAGAAGGAACTGTCACGCCGCGTCGTCCTGGTCGACATCGTTGAAGGCGTCCCGCAGGGCAAGGGACTCGACCAGTGGCAGACGGCGCCTATCGAGGGATTCGACTCGAGGGTCATCGGCACCAACGGATACGAGGAGACTGCCGGATCCGAGATCGTCATCATCACTGCCGGCATTGCGCGTAAGCCAGGCATGTCGCGTGATGACCTGATGAACACCAACGCCGGCATCGTCAAAGCCGTCTCGGAGCAGGTCGCAAAGACCTCACCGAATGCGATCATCATCGTGGTGTCGAATCCGCTCGACGTGATGTGTTACGTCGCAAAGAAGGTGACTGGCTTCCCGCGTGAACGGGTGCTGGGTATGGCCGGCGTGCTCGATACGGC
>DATMBT010000241.1:0-6219 GCA_035559475.1 Gemmatimonadaceae bacterium | reverse complement strand
ACAAGGGCAGCGAACGTCGCAATGGGCGTGAGCGCGAAGAAGACACCCGAACCCGTCGCCACGCCCTTCCCGCCGCCCTTGAGCAGCAGGAAGACGGGGCGCACGTGGCCAAGGATCGCGAGCAGGCCGCAGGCGATGGCCCATCCACCGCGCGGCGGGAAGCCGAATAAAGCAGGGAAGAAAAAGACCGGGACAAAACCCTTGGCCGCATCCAGCGCGTACACGACAATGGCCCACGGCGCGCCGAGGAGGCGCAGCACGTTCGTGGTGCCAAGGTTTCCGGATCCATATTTCCGGAGGTCAACGCCCTTCAACACGCGACCCGCGAGATACGCCCAGGGTATCGACCCGATCAGCCAGGACGCGAGCAGCGCGATCCCTTGTTTCATGCAGCCTTTCCGGCCTTTCGCCGGAGCAGGATGCGCATCGGGTTGCCGCGGAAGCCCCATGACTCCCGGAACCCGTTATGCAGGTAGCGGACGTAGTTCTCCTGGACGAGATCCGGGTGGTTGCCGAATACCGCGAACGTCGGCGGGGCAACATCGACCTGCGTGGCGTAATTCAACCTGACGTCGCGGCCCGAAGCTTGGGGGGGTTGCAGGCGGGCAATGAGTTCCTCGAGCCGGCTGTTCACCTCGGACGTCGTGATCCGCTTGTTCCGCTCCGCGGAAACTTCCACGATGAGGTCGAGCACCCGATTCACACGCTGCCCGGTCTTGGCCGAGGTGAAGAGGAACGGCACGAACGCGAGGAACGGCGCCTTTTCGCGGCACTCCTTCTCGAAGTGCGGCGCGCTCTTGTCGTCCTTCTCGAACAGGTCCCACTTGTTCACGATGATGATCAGCCCGCGGCCGGCCTCCCACGCCAGCGCGGCGATCTTCAGGTCCTGGTTGTTCAGCTTTTCCGTCGCGTCGATCAGCAGCAGGCAGAGATCCGCGCGTTCAATCGCGCGCCTGGTGCGGAGCGCCGAGTAGAACTCGATCCCGTCCTCGATACGTGACTGGCGGCGCAATCCGGCGGTGTCGACAAAGACCACTTCACGCCCGTGGTACTTCATCGTCGAGTCAATCGCGTCGCGCGTGGTGCCCGCTTCCGCGGCCACCACCAGCCGTTCTTCACCGAGGAGGCGGTTGACGAACGAGGACTTCCCGACGTTAGGCCTGCCGATGACGGCGACGCGCAGGGAGTCCGTAGGCTCGGACTCGACGTCGGGAATGCGGCTGACCACCAGGTCGAGCAGGTCCCCGGACTGCTTGCCGTTCATGGCGGAAACGGGAAAGGGGTCGCCGGCCCCCAGCTCGAAGAACTCGTACCACGTTGGATCGGACGGGTTGTCCACCTTGTTCGCGACCACGATGAACGGCTTCCCCGCATCGCGGAGTATTTCCGCCACGCGATGATCGATCGGGTGCACGCCGCCCTTGCCGTCGACCACCAGGAGCAGCAGGTCGGCCTCGTCGATCGCCTCCTGAACCTGGCGCCGGATGGCGGCGTCGATTGGCGCCCGGGTGTCCTCCGTGATGCCGCCCGTGTCGACGAGGAAGAACTCACGGCCCTGCCACTCGGCCCGCGCGAAATGACGGTCGCGCGTGGTGCCGGCTTCCTCGCTCACGATCGCCGTGTCGTGCCCGACGATGCGGTTGAACAGCAGCGACTTGCCGACGTTAGGCCGGCCAACGAGCGCAACCACCGGGGTGCTGCTCACGCGGCACCGGCCATGGCGTCGTCAGGCTCACCAGCGAGGACGTCGACGAAATCGTACGACGCGAGAATCGGCATCGTCACGGCCCCGCGGAGTGACTCGAACGTGTCGTCGTCGAGGAACAACCCGTCTTCGTTGATCGACTCCGCGGGAATGAGCACGAGATCCAGGTCGTGCCGGTCAGTCAGCACGCGCCGCATGTCCGCACCCACGAGCAGTCCCGCGGTGGTCACGCCCGATCCGAACAGCGAGTTCTCGGCGCGGATGACTTCGATCGACGCCCCGGTCTGCGCCTCGATGCGTTTCACCAGCTCACCCATGAGAGGCGCCATGGCGGTACCGGTCACTACACCGATGCGGCGGCCAGGCATCGGCGGCAGCGTTTCCAAACCCGCGTCGAGATGTGAGCGCAGGTTGGCCACGGCGCCGACGCCATTCTCGATCTGCGGGAAGTCCTCGTAGAACTCCGCGCCCGGCAGTGGTTCCCCGGCCTGCAGGTAAAGCTCATCCGACCCGAAGACCCAACGCGTCCCGCGTTCAGCCAGCGCTCGGTCGCCCCAACGGCCAACCGCCGCCAACAGGCGTGACGCATGCTCGCGACCCATCGATTCACCCTTGAAGAGGTGGTTGAACTGCGTCAGGCCCACCGGCACGACGGCCACCGTGATGACGGCATCGCCAAGATTCCAGAGGTCCGTCAGTGATGCTTCAAACACGTCACCATCGTTGAGACCGGGCACGATCACCATCTGGCCGTGGAACTGGATCCCGTGGGCCGCCAATCGGGTCAGCTGCTCGACAATGTTGGGAACGCGCGGATTGTTCAGCAGGATCTTGCGAGCTTCCCACGGAGTGGCGTGCACCGAGACATAAAGCGGCGACAGCCGGTACTCCACGATGCGACGCTCGTCGCGCTCCTTGAGGTTCGAGAGCGTTGCGAAGTTTCCGTAGGCGAACGACAGCCGGTAGTCGTCGTCGCGGATGTACAGGTTCCGTCGAAGGCCCTTCGGCAGGCCTTCGATGAAACAGAACTCGCAGCGATTCGCACAGCGACGAACTGACGGCGGCACGAGTTCAACGCCGAGCGGTTCACCCTCAGGCCGCTCGATATCGAACTCGATTTCCTCGCCGTCGGGATTTCGTGCGTGAACGAGCAGCGTGTCGTCCGCGGTGAGGAACTCCCAGTCCAGGAAGTCATCGACCTCGCGTCCGTTCACCGACAGCAACTCGGTTCCGGGCTTTATGCCCAGTTCATCCGCGATGGTGCCGGGGCGGACTCGGGCGACTGTTACCATGTCTGCCGCAGGAGAGAAACGAGGGAAGACGGCGAGCGCCTTCCCTCCGATTTGGCATCAACGCCGAGTGGCGTAACGCTCAAGCATTTTAGCAGGGCCAGACCGCGAAATCAATGAATCCAAAGGACTTTGGCCGTGCGGCCTCATGTAACTACGAGGAGGCAGGAGACAGGAGGCAGGAAGCAGGGAATGAACGAGGGCCCCCGGCTGATGCCGGGGGCCCTCAAGATTGCAACCGTTTCGTTCCTTCCCTGCCTCCTGCCTCCTGCCTCCTGCCTCCTGTCTCCTCTATTTCTCCACCAGGATCAGGTACTTCGACGGAGCCCAGAACCTCTCGCTATCCGTGATGGTCAGCGTGCCTCGCACCACAGCATCACGGGGCTTGGTCAGGTCGGTGAATTCGAGAGCCTGACGAGAGACGATGCGATAGTCCTTGTCCGCGCGCGGCAATGCGATCTGCCGGTCACGGGACTTGGACAGGACCGTGAACTTGGCCGGGTCGAGGGTGCGGCCCGGCACCATCGTCTTGCCGCGGCCGAACAGGAGGAGCGTGCCTCCCTCGCGACGGACCAGGCCTTTCTCCGAGAGCTCCTTCTCGTTCCCGATCACCACGAACACGGAGTCCTCACGCGCCGCGAAGGTGTTGGCAACGATGATGACGGAATCACGCTGGCTCACGAGGACGATGTTCGCGCGGACCACGCTGTCGACCTTCTGCTCGAGCATGGTGATCTCGGCGCGCTGCGCCTCCACGGTCGTGCGCAGTTCAACGATCGATGCTTCGTGTTCGCGCAGCTGCTGCATCGTGGCAGCGTCATTCGCGGCGTGCGACGCGCTGTCATTCCGGATTCTCTGAAGCCGGGCTTCGCTGGCATTCAGCCGGTTGATCAACGCGGTGACCTTCTTCTGGACGGTCGCCAGTTGGGCCGTCGTGCCCTGGATCGCGGACTCGATCTGTGCCGTGTCGTTGCCGTTGACGCGCAGCGAACGCACGCGCGACAGGTCGCGTTCGATCTCGGCAACCAGGCGCGCACTCGCGGTCGCGTCGCCGATCATCTGGCTCTGCAGGCTCAACTGCTTCTGCCGTTCGGCGAGCAGCGAGTCCTTCAGGATGATGAGGGAGTCCTTCGCTCGCGACGAACGCGCGAGTGCGAGACCGGTGTCAGAGGGTGCCCCTGGAATGGGCGTGCCTCGATCGCACGCGGCAAGCAGCACGAGCGACACAAGGGTCGTTAAGCGGCGCATTGATCAGTCTCCGTTTTTGCTGGTCGAGCTTTGATGACGTCCGTGACGTCAAGCGCAGTTGGGCCCGCCGTCAGCGCACGCAATCTACAACGACCTGGTCACGACTCGTAGGGTTTTCGTATTGAACCTCGCAAATGAAGAGCGGCGGCGCCGGTGAATCCCGGCGCCGCCGCAACAACACACGCTTGATTGTGATCTACATCACGAAGGGAACCGTGCGTAGCGGAACGCGGCGACACCTGGTTTGTCCGTGAGCTCAACGCGGAACGACTTGCTTCCCTTTCCACGAACACCCTCGACGCTCACCTCACGCGTCTCGAGCACCGTGCCTGCGGTGTCGATGAACTCGAACTTGAGTGTGTACGTCTTCTCCTCGTCGCCGCGGTTCTCCACCGAGCCGGCCAGCACGTGACGTCCTTCGTCGTGGCTGAAGAGGTTGAACGTCACCTTCACCTTCGCGTTCTGGTACCGCTCGTAGTAGAACAGCAGCGAGTCGTTCGCATTCTTGAACGCGACCGCGGCCGGATCCGGGAGATCCTTGCCTTCAGCCGGTGCACGAAGCGACCTCGCCTTCGCCTGCCAGTAGAGCGCTGCGAGCTGCGCGTTGTCCGGATTCTCTGGATCGACGGCGTTGAGGCGCTTCAGGACTTCCGGCATCTGCTCAATCTTGCCCAGCGAAGAATCGGAATACACCGTCGCGAGGTTGAACAATCCGTCGCGCGAGTAGGGGTTCTTCTTCAGGCCAGCCTCGAAGAGTTGCGCCGCCATCGCGTTCTGCGAAGCGCGCGCGGCACCGACGCCTGCTTCGAGCAGGTTGAGGTCCGTGTACTTGTCCGGGTTCGACAGCATTTCGTCGAACAGCTTGCGGGCCGCGGCCACGTCGCCTGACTTGAGCTGCGCCGTCGCGATGGCGGACTGCGCCTTCATGTCGCCCGGGAATTCCTTCAGGTACTCCTGGAGGTAGGTGACGACTTCGTTCATCGCGGCCGTCTTCGCTTCTCCCTCGAGCTTTTCCGCCTGGTCGATCTTCAGCTGTGCAACGAGGATCACCATCGTCTTCCGGTCAGTCACGACGCTGGTGTCGCCCTTCATGAGGTCCGCGGCCTTGCTGAAGGACGCGATGGCACCCGGCGTGTCATCCTTCGACTGCTGCACGTTCCCGAGGATGTTGTACCCGAAGTACGAGATCGGGTAATTGTCGTAGATCATCAGCGAACGGCGAACCAGCTTCTCAGCCGAATCGAGCTGCTGCGCGTTGTACGCGTTCACCGCGTCGTTCACCAGCACGCTGTAAGGGACGCGACGCCACCCCTCGGTCTCTGCCTTGCAAGCAGGCATCGCCGCCTCCACGACATCGAACAAGGAGTCCGCGCTGACGAGCATGTCCAGGGTCGCATCGGGGTTTGCTGTGTAGCCGATGTCGCCGCGACGAACCACGGCGGGCATGTCCGGTAGCGCGGCGAGGTCAATGAGCGCGCGGCCATGCACAAGGTCCGCGCCCGCCTGGTTGACCTTGACCTTTTCCGGCTCCTTCGTCAGGAGCGTGATGGCCTTCGTGAAATTCTTCCGCTTGTCCTCGGGCTTACCGATGACTTCAGACGTCTCCACCGCCTTGGCGGCGTCCTTCACCTGGCCCGGCTTGCCGTATTCGATACGACACGCCTCGCCCTGGGCCATCGCGGGCAGCACCGCAGCCGTCAACAAAGTCAGGGCCAACGATGCAGAACGGATTGCACTCATTATCGATCTCTCCTGGAAATGAACCGCGCACGTGCGCGGGATTAGTACCCCCGGCGACTAGTCCTGCTCCGCCGCGGCAAGCGCCAGTGACGTAACGTCGCCCAACGACCGTCCGGTCGCACGCGACACCACCTGCACATCTTCGTATTCCGGCTTCCCGCGCTGGCCACCGCCAGGAAGGGTTGCCACTTTCACGCGAACTGCGTGTCCAAGCACATCCACCGTGCGTTGCTCGCG